>WLHW01000059.1 GCA_009702525.1 Actinomycetota bacterium | reverse complement strand
TTATCAATCTCAGATTCTGGACTTGCGGGAGCAATTAATCCGCGTGCAGCTTGTGCGAGATATGAAAGCACCATGACTGATGCGCGCGCTAAATTACTGCGAGCTTCAACATCATCGATATCTAAAAGAGGCTTAAAACCCCATGCTGGAGCTAACATCGAAATCGCAGCTTGAACATCTACACGCACATCACCTGAGTGAACTGGTAGCGGAAATTTTTCAGCATTAGGAAGTCCTGGATTAAATTGATCATCAACTAGCAAGCCCCATACGTTTCCAAATGAAACACGACCAACGAGTTCTTCAATATCTACGCCGCGGTATCGAAGCGAACCACCCTCTTTGTCTGGCTCAGCAATCTCAGACTCAAAAGCAATAACACCTTCTAGACCGGGCTTGAAACTCTCTGGCACGATGGACTCCTTTTGTGTGGGTAGTTCAATGGCCTAATTCTGCACCTATACAAGGGGTGCTGGCGACCATGCCAACCCGAGGATGCACTCACAACGAAAGTGAGGTTCGATACACCTATGAGCGAGAAGAGTTTTGGCCCCGCAGAAATCGCTGCAATGCGACGTTCGTATGGCGAACAAGGCATTGAAACCTTGCCTAAAAATCCTTTCGATGCCTTTGAAAACTGGCTGCGCGAAGCCCATGACAATCTAATGATCATTGAAGCAAATGCCATGGTGCTCTCGACGCAAGGCCCAGACTCATCCATCACTTCACGTACGGTTTTATTAAAAGATATCTCCCACGGTGGCTTTACTTTTTACTCTAATTACTCATCGCGCAAAGGACATGCAATTGAATTGAATCCACACGTCTCGTTGCTCTTTCCTTGGTATGTGATGGAGCGGCAAGTTTCAATTAGTGGTGTTGCCGAAAAAACTTCGCGCGAAGAATCTGAAGCGTATTTCGCTAGTCGCCCATGGTCATCACAAATCGGTGCATGGGCCAGCCATCAATCAGCACCTTTGTTATCGCGTGAAGAGCTAGAGCAGAGATTCCAGGGTGCGGCACAGAAGTGGCCTGAAGGATCAACGGTCCCTTGTCCACCACAGTGGGGTGGATATCGCGTCACGCCACTTCAGATTGAATTTTGGCAGGGACGTTATTCGCGATTACATGATCGCTTGAGATATGAACGAAGCAATGCAAGCGCAGATTGGGAGTTAGGCCGCTACTACCCATAAACTTAACCAATGAGCACAGAGATTATTATCCCGTCAGCACTTAAGCCTCGAGATGGTCGGTTTGGTTGTGGTCCATCAAAGATTCGTCCAGAAGCTTTGGCTGGACTTGTGGAATCAGGTACATCAATTCTTGGAACATCGCATCGGCAAAAACCCGTCAAGAATGTAGTGAAGCGCGTTCGAGATGGGCTACATACTCTGTTCAATCTGCCTGATGGTTATGAAGTAATTCTGGGTAACGGTGGATCAACTGCATTTTGGGATATCGCAACACTGGGTTTAATTGAGAATCGTTCACAGCACCTGGTCTTTGGTGAGTTTTCTTCTAAGTTCGCATCGGCCTCACAAGAGGCACCATTTTTAGGTGAGCCAAGCGTCATTAAATCCGAACCAGGTACGCACCCGTTAGCGGTGGCTGAAGCTGGCATCGATGTTTATGCACTCACACATAATGAAACTAGTACTGGAGTTTCAATGCCAATAATTCGCCCCGCGGGAACAGAGGGTGCATTGGTTTTGGTTGATGCAACTAGTGCTGCAGGTGGCTTAGTCGTTGACGCCAAAGAGTTTGATACCTATTACTTTGCACCTCAAAAATCTTTTGCGTCTGATGGTGGTTTATGGATCGCCATTATGAGTCCTGCCGCCGTTGCCCGAGTTGAGAAAATTAAGGCAAGTGGGCGATGGATTCCAGCTTTCTTTGATTTAACTACTGCGATTGAAAACTCACGACTTGATCAAACCTATAACACTCCAGCATTAGTGACCCTCATGCTGTTAGCCGATCAAATCGAATGGATGAATGCTGGCGGTGGCTTAAGTTTTTCTGCCGGACGTAGCGCGCAATCATCGGATATTTTGTACTCATGGGCCGAAAAAACCAGCTACACAACCCCATTTGTTATCGATCCTGCAATGCGCTCGAAAGTAGTTGGCACTATTAACTTTGATGATGCAATTGATGCAACAATAATCGCTGCAGCACTGCGTGCTAATGGAATCGTAGATACCGAGCCTTATCGAAAGTTAGGCAAGAATCAACTACGCATAGGTATGTTCCCTTCGGTAGATCCAAGTGATGTCACAGCGCTAACTCAATGCATTGATTATGTTGTGGAAGGGCTCTAGTGCCAAAGAGTTTTAAGCGTGATCGTTTTTTTTGGATAGTTGCTACCCAAACCGCCATTGTTAACTTTTACTTAGGTGGCTTTGGTCCCGCACAATCACTTCTACGTGCAGATCAAGGAACCTCGCTCACTATTGCAGGCTTACATGGCACGGCTATGGGTGTTGCATCTATCGCTGCAGGGTATGCAAATCCACGCCTCGTTCATCGCTTTGGTCGCGAACGTTTATCGTGGATCGGCCTACTTATATTTGCTTCAGGGTTGGCGATTTTTGTCGCCTCCCCACCTGTATATATGACACTTCCAGCAACGCTTATTACTGGCTTTGGAACCTCCATCATTATCAACACAATGCTTACAGCGATGTCTCACCACTATGGAAAAGCCGCTGAAGTCGCCATTCCACAGGCAAACGGCATTGCATCCGTTGGCTTTGTTACTGGAACTGCATTAATCGGCACCATAGCAATTGCCTTTCCTCATTTATGGCGCCTGGGTTTACTGCTCGCATTACCAGTTGCAATTGCACTCTTTATTGTTGGCCGCGATAAGAGCGATGACGTACATGTGCCCGATGAATCGGGTCCTCAAAGTGGAAAACTTTCACGCACATTTTGGATTGCCTGGATCGGTTTTGTTGCCTGTATTTCAAGTGAGTTTGCAACATCGTTTTGGTCAGCGGCTTTGCTGCGCGATCGCGTTGGCTCTACTGCAGCAATATCGACGGTTGCGATTGTGGCCCTCGGCACTGGCATGGGAATCGGCCGATGGTATGGCGGACTTGTCTTACATAACCTGAAATTAGATACTCAACTTCTCACCATTATTGCTATTCAGTTCGTTGGTTTCGTCTCATTTTGGTTATCGCACATTATGTTTATCAGCTTGGCATCACTCTTTACGGTGGGCCTAGGAGTATCCATGCAGTTCGCTTTAGCTTCAATTCGCTTGATTTCATTTAGTGATGGACGTCCAGATTTAGCTATCGGCCGGTCTTCTTTAGCCGCTGGAATCGCCATTGCTGTTGCGCCGTTCTTACTAGGCGTATTTGGAGATAGCTTCGGAATTTCTCGTGCTTACATCATGGTGCCGGTTCTTATTGCTATTGCATTTGGTATCGTTAAATTCATACCATCCAAGCCAGTTCAGGAGCATGTATGAGCTATAAAACCCGCAGACTTGTAACGTTAATTGTTCTCTTTGGTTTAATTATTATGATTGCTATTGCTGGACTTTAAGACCGCATCAATACTTATATCTTCTGGCACTTGCACTTTATTTCGAAACTTAGCCCAGGCAAAGAGTGAAACTGCAAGAGAAATTCCACCGCATACAACTATCGTCAATCTAATTCCGATTAGCTCAGTTGTTAAACCTATGAGTGGTGAACCAAAAGGTGTTCCACCCATAAAGATTAATAAGTACAGCCCCATAACACGGCCACGAATAGCTGGATCCGTGTTCATCTGCACAATGGAGTTAGCCGAAACAAGAGTGGTCAGGGCGGTGAGTCCACAGATTGGGAGCCATAAAATATAAATTGTGTAGTTTGGTAAGACAGAGAGCATCATGATGGATGCTGAAAAAGCCATTCCTCCAAGCATTACAAAGCGCGTAGTCCTAAAACGTTCGAGACGTGCTGATGCAATTGCACCGGTGAGTGATCCAATGGCAATAAAAGTTCCCATCAGCCCAAAGTTGGCTGGTCCTAAACCAAACTCTTGCGTAGCCATGAGCGCATTAAATATCTGAAAGTTAAGGCCAAAGGTTGCAAGGGCAAAGACCATAATCATGACAACGTAAATATCTGGCCGGGCTTTAGCGTAAGCAATCCCCTCACGGATATTTCCAAGGGATTTAGGTCGGTCTTGATGGAAAAAATCTTTTTTATCTAATTTCATAAGCGCAACAATTACAAAAATATAAGACGATCCATTAATAAGAAATGAGGGTCCAGTACCAAAAGCCGCGATTAATAAGCCTGAAACCGCAGGACCGATTAAACGCCCACCATTAAAGTTCGCCGAATTTAAGCTCACTGCATTTGGTAAATCTTCGTTGCCAACGAGTTCGCTGGTAAAGGCTTGGCGCACAGGTGCATCAATAGCTGTAGATATTCCAAGTACAGCAGCTAGTACAAAGACATGCCACAACTGGACCATATGGGACGTGACTAAAAGTCCGAGCCCTACAGATGCTGCACCGCCAACTAGATTTGTTGCGATTAAAACTTTGCGTTTATCAAGGCGATCGGCGAGCACTCCGCCGTGAAGTGAGAAGAGTAAGACAGGTGCAAACTGCACTGCCGTGACTAACCCTAAATAAGTACCGTTGTTATTTGTTAGCTCCAAAATCAGCCAGTCTTGGGCGATGCGCTGGGCCCAACTGCCTATGTTTGAAATTGAATTTGCTGGAAAAAGGATGCGGTAATTTCGATGACGAAATGAGCGCCAGTTGCCATCTACTTTAATCGGATTTCGCATTACTCTTCTCGTATGTCATCAAATATTCGCTCAGTTGTAACCTTAGTAGCAATTGGAACCATCTGCTGGTTAATAGCAGGCGTGGTTGCCCTTGCAATGAATGCAGATGCAAAGATTATATGGACCTGTGCTTTCGGCGCAGTTTTAGGTATAACTGGTATCCGTTACTCCATACGCCGAGCACGGCGTAGTGGAATTTAAGCCTCTAGTTGAGAGGCAATACCGCGAAGTACTCGGCCTAAGCGCTCAGCTTCTGGGCCAGATGGATGTCGGCCATGGCGAAGACCATTTCCCACGCGATCTAAAATTTTGATCGTATCTTCAATCATTGCCGCTAAATCATCTGGATTAACGCGTGAATTTTCAGCTAATGATGGTGGTGCATCAACAATATGAACTGACATTGCTTGTGGGCCTTTTCGGCTATCGGCAACGCTGAACTCCAGCTTAGTTCCAGGCTTAACGGTAGTGACACCTTCTGGAAGTGATGATGCGGCCAAATAAACATCTTCGCCTTCATCATTTGCAATAAAACCAAAACCCTTTTCCAATGAAAACCATTTAACGCGGCCTGTAGGCATAGGGAGGGCTCCTTAAGAATTTTGTGTACTGATAAAGCCGCAGGGGTGCGGGCAGGTGATTAGTTTAACAGAGGAGCGTTGAAGGTCGCTTCCGAGTGAGCGCCGCAGCCATGATCAACTGAGACTACGCGTGCATCTTCGGGCGAAATTGCATTGGCACACACTCCAAAAGTTGAGCGTAGTGAGCCGGCAATCGGTATGAAGAAGCCACATGAATAACAAGGCTTTGGTGCAGATTCAGCCATAGGTGATTTAGGTCCGCGATCACCGTCATACCAACGCTTAGCCGCTTGATCGCGACCTTCAATCGACATAACGCGTGCGCGACCAAAACCAAGTTCAAGCGCCATTGCAGTATCTAACTCTTCATCGGCAGGCAACGCTTGGGCACCCGCAACTAAACGTGTGTCATCTAATGAACTTGGAACAATATCGCCAACACCAACATCGCCAGGCAAAATTCGATCGCGATATGGAATCCACTCTGGTGCAGTTAAAGCATCCGGACCAGGAAGAACAACTACATCGCAGATTGTTGGTTGTGCATCGGCATCAACTTTTGCAACGGTGACACACCAACGCCACCCTTTATACCCTGCAAGCTTTGCTTCAAATAAATACGTTGCAACGCGATCTTCATCATCAAACTCAACGGAAACAAATTTTCCGATTTCGGATGCGCCATGTAGTTCATCGATAATCGCAGTGCGGGCAAGGTCAGTTGCAACAAAAGGGGCAACGTTAGTTGGCGCACCCTTTGGATTTTTGATTAGCGACTTCTTGGCCATGTGCTTAGGGTAAAGCAGAACGCCGTCCTCCTGTTAATCGGCTGACGGCGTTCGGCGTAACTACTAGGTAAATACGGTCTTAGAAGTCCATGTCTCCGCCACCTTGTGGCATTGGTGCTGGATTCTTCTCTGGCTTATCGGCAATAACCGCCTCAGTTGTAATAAAGAGTGCGGCGATTGATGCAGCATTTTGCAGTGCTGAACGTGTGACCTTAGCTGGATCAATGATGCCAGCCTTAATCATGTCAACGTACTCACCTGTTGCCGCATTTAATCCGTGACCTGACGTTAAGTGACGAACCTTCTCGACAACTACTCCGCCTTCAAGTCCAGCATTAATTGCGATCTGCTTAAGTGGAGCTTCGATTGCAAACTCGACAATCTTTGCACCCGTTGCTTCGTCGCCAGTTAATGACAACTTCTTAAATACTGCAGTGCCTGCTTGTAGAAGTGCAACGCCACCACCGGCGACGATTCCTTCTTCTACTGCAGCTTTGGCGTTACGAACTGCATCTTCAATACGGTGCTTTCGCTCTTTGAGTTCAACCTCAGTTGCCGCACCAGCCTTGATAACAGCTACACCGCCAGCAAGCTTTGCAAGACGCTCTTGCAACTTCTCGCGGTCATAATCTGAATCACTCTTCTCAATCTCTGAACGGATCTGAGCAACGCGACCCTTGATAAGTGCGTCATAGCCAGCGCCTTCAACGATCGTTGTCTCTTCCTTGCTGATAACAACCTTGCGAGCGCGACCCAAAAGTTCTAGGCCGGCCTGATCAAGCTTGAGACCAACTTCTTCAGAGATAACCGTTGCACCAGTAAGGATTGCAATGTCTTGAAGCATCGCCTTG
>WLHW01000058.1 GCA_009702525.1 Actinomycetota bacterium | reverse complement strand
GTTAGATTCTTGAGTCTAACCCTGGCTTTAATCCATGACAAGATTGCCCTCGATATCCAGCAGGTCCCCGTAGCTCAGTGGATAGAGCAACCGCCTCCTAAGCGGTAGGTCGCAGGTTCAACTCCCGCCGGGGACACTTAATGTTTCAAAGTAAAGCGCTGCATCCAATGTGGTGCCCACCAATTGCGTTCACCAAATAAACGCATAAGTGCTGGAACCAATAAGGCGCGAACTAATGTTGCATCCAAAATAACCGCGAGTGAAACTCCAAAGCCCAACATCTTGATTGATGTAACACCACTTGTCATAAACGCTGCGAAAACAACAGCGAGTAAAAGTGCAGCCGCAGTAATAATGCGTGCCGAACGTTGCAGACCAACCGCAACTGATTCGACATTGCTCTTACCATTCAAATGCTCTTCACGAATACGAGAGAGTAAAAATAGTTCGTAGTCCATTGATAGTCCGAATACAACGACTGCTACCAGGATCACCGAACCCGTATCTAATGTGCCTGTAACGGTGAAATCACCAACGAGCCATTTCATGTGGCCATCGATAAATATCCAGGTAATTGCGCCTAAGGTAGCCACCAAAGACAGAGCATTCAATAACACCGCTTTAATTGGCAAGATTATCGAGCCAGTAAATACGAAGATAAGAATCAGAACAGTGAGTGCAATCCATCCCAAAGCCAAAGGTAAAGTCCTAGCGATTCCATCTTGCGAATCAGTGAAATCAGCGGCAGCTCCACCTATCAGAGTGCCTGCTGGCTTATCTAGATTTCGAATATCGTGAATTACCTGCAATGAAGACGTACTTCGAGAAGGTACTGAGGAAATAACCTGTACTCGAATATCTTGCTTGTAGGTTTCAATTTTGCCAACACGTACAATTCCATCGACTTTTTTAACGCGTTCCAAGAAAGTATTAATTTCAGCTTCATGCCCAAGACCATTTGGTACTACAACCTCAATCGGGCTCCCAATTAAGCCATCAAAGCGGGTATCTACCACTTGAGATGCAATTGCAGCTGGATTGGATGCGGGTAAAACTCTGGAATCAACTTGTGCAAAAGAAATATTAGTTACGGGAGCTGCCAAAATTCCTAAGACAACTAAACATGCAAGGACAACCGGTATAGGGCGTTGCATAACATTTCGTGCAGTACGGGCCCAACGACCGTCTTCTTTAGGAGTAATTGCACTCTTGCGTACGACGCCCTTATCAACTTTTTCGCCAAGAATTGCTAATAGAGCAGGTAGTGCGATTGTTGCTCCTAGAACGGCAAATGAGATAACAGCAACGCCTGCATAACCGAAGGACTTTAGGAACTCAAGCGGGAAGAAGAGCAGTGAAGCCATTGTTACAAAAACAGTAAGTCCGGAATAGAAAACTGTCTTACCTGCTGTTGCAACTGTTGTCACTACAGACTCTTCAACACTATGGCCGTTATGGAGCTCTTCACGGAATCGATTGACCATCAAGAGTGCGTAATCTATTCCAAGTCCTAGGCCTAGGCCAGTAATGAGATTGAGGGCAAAAACGCTCACGTTCGTGAACATAGTTAATAAGTAAATAATAAAGAAAGATCCAAGAATGGCAGTAACACCCACAAATAGAGGTGTTGCTGATGCGACAAGAGCACCAAAGACAAAGAGAAGCAGTAAGAACGTAAGCGGAATCGCAATAAACTCGGCAACAACTAAATCTTTTTCAATTTTGTGGTTGATGGCATAAGTAATAACGCCAGCACCAGAGGCATATATATGTACGTTCTTGTATTTGCCGTCAAACTCCTTTTGTAAAGATGCGCCTAAAGAGCCAAGGGCATCCCAATCAAAAGCATCCATATCTGAATACACCAATATGAATCCAGCTTTGCCATCGGTAGATCTCATAGTTGGCGCTCCACCAGTGGACCAATATGAATAAGTCTTAGATACTCCGGTGTGACTCTGAATCTTCTTTTCAATTTCACTGGCAGTGCTAACAACTGATGGATCATCAATTGAAGACGATGCTGAATCGACAACCATCACAGCAACGGGTTCTTCCGCCCCAAATACATCTACGACATATTTAGCAGCTTGGGCAGATTCACTCTTCAAATCTGAGTAGCCACCTGAATCGAGTCGGCCAAAGGACAATGTTCCGACAGCACCAGCAGCGATTGTTGCTATCACAAAGACAAGAAGAACTAGTTTGCTGCGCTTAACAATGAACTTTCCCAGACTCTCAAACACGACGTACTTCCTTTTCTGCGGTTAGAATGATGACATGAGCGATCTCTTTCCTTCAGTTACTTCAGATGAGATCGACCCAGAAGCAGCTGCCGAACAAGCTCGGCGCGAAGAAGAAATTAAGTCAGATAAACCACCACATCACGAAAATTAATCAGTCTTAGGCGCTGGGGTTACCGGCGCCGGGGTTGGTGTCGTTGTTTTATTTGCTACTGAATCAGTTTTATAAAATCCGGAACCTTTAAAAACTACGCCGACGGCGGTGTATACCTTTCTGATTTCTCCCTGACACTGCGGGCATTGGGTCAAGGAATCATCAGAGAAGGATTGAAAAGCCTCGAATTCGTGGGCACACGAGTTACATGCATATTGATACGTAGGCATCCGTGCTCCAATCTGAGGCGAATCGCACCCTCGCGGGGGTAGATAGTAAGTCTAAAGAAGTGGGACGATAGGAGCGAATCGAGGATAGAAAGAGAGGGGTTTACGATGAAAATAAAGCTGATCTCGGCTTTTCTTATTATTTTCTCGACCCTTGGCATGGCAGGTGCAACTGCTAACTCCTTGATAACGACCATACCTATCAGCGGCTCCACCCTCACAACTGCGCCCACCTCTGTGACTCTCACAACGCAAGTTGCGCTCTTACCGGATGCAAATGAGTTAACTGTTACCGATCCTGAAGGTACACGCGTTGATGATGGAACGATTATGGTGGATGGTGCTACAGCAACTGTTGGCTTAAGCGCTTTAACCCTTACTGGAATTTATCGAGTGAACTATCTTCTTTACTCTGAAGGTGATGCACCACTAGAAGGTTCATTCACATTTAACTTTTCCGCTCCAAGTGTGATTTCACCAAGTGAGCCAACCCCTACTCCAACGCAATCTCAAACACCAGCGAGCAGTAGTTGGGGAACAAATGTATTCATAATCTTTATTCTCATTGTTGCATTATTTATTCTTGTTGGGCTTTCGTTATATGCACGAAAGCTTTTTAGAGATCGATGACTGCATTTTCGACAATTTTTAAGTATCTATCCCTACTTGGCAGTTTTACAACAATTGGAACGCTACTTTCAATGGGGTTTTTACTACTAGATGTAGATGGGGACTTGTCTACATCGGCAAAAAAACTCAAGCGACTTTTGTTGGGTTCAGCGCTCACGTGGGCCGTTGGCTCAATCGGTGTAATCATTTTTACACTTGCAACTATTTTAGGTCAATCGATTTCTGTTGCACTTGATCCAACCGTACTTCGCTCATTTATAACCCAAATTACGCTCGGTCAGTATCTGTTTTTTCAAGTAGGTATCGCTCTCTTAGTCGCATTATTGGCATTTCGAGTTCAACGTGTTATGTCCGCGGTATTTCTCTTAATTCTTTCACTCATTGGTCTGGTTGCACCTATTTTTCAAAGCCATGCAGCCTCAAGTGGCTCACATGGTTTAGCGGTCGGTTCACTAATAATTCACGTAGTTGGCTTAGCGTTGTGGGTAGGTGGAATTATCTCTATTGCTTTGCTTGATCCAGAGGATCGCCCCATAGCAGTCCCGCGCTTTAGCCAGCTAGCGTTGTGGGCAGTGGTCGCTGTTGTAGCCAGCGGTGTTGTTAATGCTTGGGCGCGCTTAAATTTCAAAGCGGCATGGAATTCGGCCTTTGCATACGTGGTGATTGCCAAGATCATCGCAACAGTTATTTTGGTTGTTATTGGCTATAAGCACCGAAAGAATTTGGCTAGCAAAAAGTCGATTGATTGGAAAGCTTTTTCAACTCTCGTTTTAACTGAAGCTTTTATAATGGTTACTACTGTTGCGATGGGTGCTTGGTTATCCTCAAACCAGGCACCAATAAGACCAACACGACCACGATTTGATCCCGCAGTTGCTGTTGCAGGAATTTCTACTCCACCTCCACCAACCTGGAGTCGAATTTTCTTTAGTTATGAGCCAAACGCTTTGATGATGAGTCTCTTAGTAACTGCAATTGCCCTTTATATAAAAGGTGTTCTTATCCTGACAAAACGTGGTGATGAATGGCCAGTTGGACGAACCGTTGCATTTACATCTGGAGTCGCCGCAATTGATTTTGCAACAAGTGGTGGCCTTGGCTTGTATGCGAATTTTGCTTTTTCTTATCACATGGTGGCTCACATGGTCTTAGGAATGATCGCTCCCATTGGAATCGTATTAGGCGCACCGATTACTTTAGCGCTGAGAACTCTTCCACAAGCTCGCAACAAAGATGAGCGAGGAGTTCGGGGAACACTTTTGGCGGCGTTGCATTCAAAGGTGGCAGTTTTTTACACCAACCCTATTGTGGCTCTTGCGATCTTTGATGGTTCACTCTTTGCTCTTTACTCTACAAATCTATTCGGAAATTTGATGCAAACTCATGTGGGCCACCTCCTAATGAACCTGCACTTCATTCTGGCTGGCGTTCTTTTCTTCCATGTCATTATTGGAATCGATCCAAATCCACGCCGGGTCCCACACTTAGTTCGGATCGTTGTGGTCTTTGCGGCCATGAGTATGCACGCATTTTTCTCGATTGCATTAATGTCATCAACAACCCTCATTGATCGCGGCTATTTTGCTTCTTTGCAGACACCATGGTTGACGGATTTATTAGTAGATCAAAAACTAGGGGGCTCTATTGGTTGGGCCATGGGAGAGATTCCGATACTTCTTGCACTAGTTGCTACATTTATAAGCTGGATCAAAGATGATTCCCGGGAAGTTAAACGAATCGACCGAAATGTTGCCCGTGCCGCAGCTATGGGTAGGCCAGATGAATTAGCTCAATATAATAACTACCTACAAGAACTAGCCCAACGCGATAGAGATGAAAAATAATGGAAAATTTATTTACCTTACCTAGCGAGTATAAAGATCTGCGCGAAAGCGTTCGGGCTTTAGCTGAAAAAGAGATTGCACCTTTTGCGCAAGCTGTAGATGAAGAACATCGCTATCCCCAAGAAGCTGCTAACGCATTACAGAGGGCCGGACTTTCCGCATCCCATGTTCCAACGTCGTATGGTGGCGATGGTGCCGATGCCTTGGCAACTGTGATTATTATTGAAGAAGTCGCTCGAGTATGTGGTGCCTCATCACTCATCCCGGCAGTAAATAAACTTGGATCGCTTCCTTTAATTTTGGGTGGCAATGAAGCACAAAAAACTCGCTGGCTAACGCAACTGAGCGCTGGTAAAGGCTTTTCTTACGCACTCTCAGAGTCAGAAGCCGGCTCTGATGCCTCTGCGCTTCGCACAAAAGCGATACGTCAAGGCGATAGTTGGTTAATCAATGGTAGTAAAAAGTGGATTTCAAATGCAGGTGTTTCAGAGTTTTATACGGTTCTAGCTCAGACTGATCCAACACTTGGCTCTAAGGGAATCACAGCATTTGTTATTGAAAAATCCGATCCTGGAGTCTCTTTTGGTGCACCGGAAAAAAAGATGGGATTTAGAGGATCACCAACGCGAGAAGTTTATTTTGATAACGTTGAATTAAGCGATGATCGACGCATTGGTGAGGTTGGAGCAGGTTTTATTCTCGCAATGAACACTCTTGATCACACGCGTATAACTATTGCTGCGCAAGCACTTGGTTTAGCTCAAGGTGCATTAGACACTGCGGCTAAGTATTCGCACGAGCGAAAGCAATTCGGTAAAGAGATATTTGATTTCCAAGGAGTGCAGTTCATGTTGGCCGACATGGCTATGAACATTGAGGCCGCTCGCGTATTGACATACGCAGCCGCAATAAAGAGTGAAAATAATGAGAAAGATTTACGCTTTTTCTCAGCAGCAAGTAAGTGTTTTGCTAGTGATACAGCTATGAAAGTCACGCAAGATGCGGTGCAGATTCTTGGTGGGTACGGCTATGTCTCTGATTATCCAGTTGAGCGCATGATGCGCGATGCAAAGCTAACGCAGATTTATGAGGGTACAAATCAGATTCAGCGCATCGTAATGGCGCGTAATCTTCCAACTATTTAACGCTTAAACCGAACAACAATCGATGGTGTTGCTGCAGCATCGAGTGGCATGTCGTGTGTTTCTCGTGGAAGAGTCATTCCAGTTAATTCTCCTGTATGGACTAAACCAATTTTCCAACCAGGAAGATACGTAAGGGCTCGGTCGTAAAAACCACCACCTTGCCCCAATCGGTAGCCATCTTTGTCAATGTGAAGTGCCGGAACAACCACAGCTGATAGCTCGCTAAAATCCTCAGTTGCTGGCCCAATGGGCTCGGCCAAATTCTTAGTAACTTTTATTTTTTTCATATCGCCATCCCAATAAACCCAATCAAGAGTTAGGCTATTAACGCGTGGAAGAAGCAGTTTCTTACCCGCTTTCAAGAAAGCTTGATTAATCTCATCAGTACTTGGTTCGTCCCCATAAGAGAAATAAGAAGCGATGGTTGTTGCACTGGCAATTTCTGGGGATTTCAAAATCACATTGAAATTAGAAGGAATGAATTTTTGGCTCCGCTCGCGACGCAAACGAGTGCGTAACTCTTTCTTGACTGTGTTCTGATTCATCTGGTCCCTCCAGTATTTCGCGGGCTTAAATCCCAAAAAAAGCAGGCCTTACAAGTATGGTGTGATTATGGCAGAGCACACGCGGGTAGATGAATTTCTCACCTCACTTCTCGCCATCTGTAAGCCTTTAGAGTCATTTGATATGCCGCTCTTGGATGCACACGGGGCAACGTTGTCCGAGGATGTTTCTGCTGGTGAGCGGCTAGTAATGCGAAGTGGAAGCCGAATTCGATCTACTCAGATCGGACTTGCTGCCTCAATTGGTCTAGATCATCTGCCAACACGTCCTCACCCTCGAGTAGTGGTTCTATCGGCTGGCCCGGATTTAGTAGAACCAGGTATAGCCCTCCAAGGTGATGAAGAGTATGAAACAAATTCATGGCTTCTTACAACTGCCGTGCGCGAAGTTGGGGCAGTTGCATATCGAGTGCACTCAATTCCAGATGATGAAGATGAACTTCTTGGTGTAATCGAAGACCAGCTAGTTCGAGCGGATTTAATAATTATTAGTGGTGAACGAAATGATGATTCTTTTGACCTCATCACTCGTACGCTATCAAGGATGGGAGAAATCACCACCGTTGATCTTGCAATTGAGATGAGCGGGCGACACAACTATGGAGTTATCGGACCCGATAAGACACCCGTTGTCACACTGCCAGGTGATCCGATAGCTGCGTATATCTCCTTCGAACTTTTTGTTAG
>WLHW01000057.1 GCA_009702525.1 Actinomycetota bacterium | reverse complement strand
TGGTGCCTTTGATTTAGCTTGCTTTGACATTACTACTCCTTGATTTCAGTGACGAGTTTTTCAACCCCTAAGCGCCCATAGGGGAAAAAGTATAGGTAGGCGGCGCTTAAAACCAATCCGGTATCACGCAGGATTTCGATGAGATAAGTCCTGTGAACTGCTGCTGCCTTAGACGGATCAATGGCCCCTCCGCCGCCAAAGCAGCCACAATCAATCAGTATGCCTCTAGCCCAAACGGAGACAATCGCGCCAATAAACATCACCATGACTACCCCGCCAGTTATTGCAGCGAAACGAACTGAGAGTCCAACGATGAGCAGAATGCCAATGGCAATTTCTAGCCACGGTAAGGCGTATCCGAAAATGTGTGCGACCTGCGTCGGAAGAATTTTATATGCCGCGACCGCACTTGCTGAATCTGATGGTGCAAGTGCCTTTATTCCCCCAGCTACTAGAAGAACTCCACCTAAAATTAATCGACAAGCAAGAGTAAAAAACCCTTGATATTTTTGGTGGGAGATTCTCATCGCCCCTCCCTGACTCCTGCAACTAATTCTGTCGCTAACGCTGAGATAGCATCCAATCCATCTTTTTCGGAAGTTGCGTTTAAGAGTAATTTAATAAATGCTGAACCAACAATTACTCCATCTGCATATCCAGCGACTTCTCGTGCTTGTTCTCGCGTTGAAACACCTAGACCTACAGCAATAGGTAAAGAGGTCTTTGAGCGCACTCTCGAGACTAAGTCACGTGCATCGACCGAAACACTCGTGCGGGCTCCAGTTACACCCATAATGCTAGCTGCGTAAACAAATCCACTGGTCTTCGATGTTACTTTGCCGATACGTTCATCACTACTACTTGGCGCAACAACATATATCGGATTAATCTCATATTTATCGGTTGCAACTAACCATTGAACCGACTCTTCTATAGGCAAATCTGGTGTGATCACACCAGAACCACCATTCTCAGAAATCGCCTGAGCGAATTTATCCACTCCATATTTTTCAATTGGATTCCAATACGTCATCACGACGCTCGCTACACCACAATCACTTGCGGTTTTCAATGCTGCAAAAACATCTGCTGCATTTGTTCCGGCTCTTAGCGAGATATCTGCAGCTTCTTGAATGGTTGGACCATCCATCACTGGGTCGCTATAAGGAAAACCAATTTCAATCGCATCCACACCTGCGGCAGCTAGCGCTGCTATTGCTTTTTTACACCCATCAATTGAAGGAAAACCTGCCGGAATATAGGCAATAAGTGCAGCTCGATTTTCTGCTCTTACTTTTTCAAATAACCGATCAAGACTTGTACTCACAGTGGGATTCCAAAGTACTGCGCAGCTGTTTGCACATCTTTATCTCCACGTCCGGACAAGTTAATCAAGAGCGTGGCATCTGGACCAACCTCTTTACCAATAATCATTGCACCAGCGAGGGCATGGGCAGTCTCAATCGCTGGAATTACTCCTTCAGTGGTGCAGAGCAGAGAAAAAGCCTCCATGGCTTGATCATCATTGATTGCTCGATATTCCGCGCGACCGATGTCATGAAGATAGGCGTGTTCTGGACCAACGCCTGGATAATCTAAACCTGCCGAGATTGAATGTGATTCTACAGTTTGTCCATTTTCATCTTGTAATACATATGAGCGAGTTCCATGTAGTACACCCGGTGAGCCACCAGAAATTGTTGCTGCATGTCGACCAGTTTCGACTCCATCGCCACCGGCTTCAAAGCCAATCAATCGCACGCCAGCATCTGGAATAAAGGCGTGGAATATGCCAATTGCATTGGAGCCTCCACCGACGCAAGCAAGCACCGCATCTGGAAGTTTGCCAGTCAGTGCAAGAACTTGTTCGCGTGATTCTTCACCAATAATCTTATGGAAATCGCGAACCATCGTTGGAAATGGGTGTGGCCCAGCAACAGTTCCTAATAAATAATGTGTGTCGGCAACATTTGTGACCCAGTCGCGCATCGCTTCATTGATGGCATCTTTTAGCGTGCGTGAGCCTGAAGTAACGGGAACAACTTGGGCACCTAGCAATTTCATTCGCGCCACATTCAGTGACTGTCTACGAGTATCTTCTTCGCCCATATAAACAA
This sequence comes from Actinomycetota bacterium, assembly GCA_009702525.1. GTDB lineage: Bacteria > Actinomycetota > Actinomycetes > Nanopelagicales > Nanopelagicaceae > Planktophila. Next base: position 5,384 of record WLHW01000057.1, on the reverse strand, counting down.
CACATTCAAGGCCCATTAAAGCTGCGGCAGTTGCTGAAGCTACCCCGTGTTGACCTGCGCCTGTTTCAGCGATGATTCGCTTTTTCCCCATCCGCTTTGTTAATAACGCTTGACCTAAAACGTTGTTTATCTTATGGCTGCCCGTGTGATTGAGATCTTCGCGCTTAAGCAAAATTCGCGCACCACCCGCGTGCGCAGCAAAACGTGGTACCTCTGTAATGATGCTGGGGCGACCCGTATAGGTGCGATGCAACTGCGCTAACTCAGCAAGAAAAACTGGATCTTTTTGTGAACTAATGTGAGCAGCTTCTAGCTCATTGAGCGCACCGATGAGCGCTTCCGGAACAAATCGGCCGCCATACTCACCGAAGTGGCCATCGAGGGCATTAGTTTCTACGATCATGAGCTAAGTCTATCCAGGCCAAGAAGTTCCTGCACGGCCGTTACAGGGTTGCCCGCCTTTACAAGCGCCTCACCCACGAGAATTGCAGTGGCTCCATGCTTCTGTGCGAAGTCAACATCGGCGCGATTAGTGATTCCAGATTCTGCGACCTTAACAATGTTATGTGGAACACGTGGCAAAAGTTCCTTAAATGCTTCAGCGCTGACTTCTAGACTCTTTAAGTTACGTGAGTTGACTCCAACGATTTCGGGTGAGATCTCTAATGCCCGCTCTAATTCATCATGAGTATGAACTTCTATTAGTGCGCGCATTCCAAGTTCAGTTGCCAATTGGAAATAGTCTTTAAGTTGGTTTGAACCAAGTGCTGCGACAATAAGTAGTACTACATCGGCTCCATGGGCACGTGCTTCAAAAAACTGATACTCATCAACCATAAAATCTTTTCGCAAAATTGGAATATCTACTCGTGCACGAACTGCATCTAGATCATCGAGTGAACCACCAAAACGTCGGCGCTCAGTTAGCACACTAATCATGGTTGCCCCAGCTTGAGCATATTGTTCAGCTAATGCTGAGGGATCGGCAATTTCCGCAAGGACACCTTTGCTAGGTGAGGAACGTTTTACTTCTGCAATGAGCGACATTTCTTGAGAGAGCATCATTGATAATGGATCTCTTACTGGAGCTGCACTATCAATGCCCTCTTGAATTTGAGCAAGGGGAATGCGGCGTATAGCTAAATCTTCACGCACGCCTTCAATGATTGAATCAAGGACGCTCATTTAGCTCATCCTGACTTGGATCTATACCTTGGTCTTGCGCACTCCAGGTATTTAACTCTCGTGGCGTGCGCTCATAACGTGAAGATAGACGAAATGTTTTGCTCAGTACCGTCACGAGTGTAAGAATGAAACCAACACTAATAGCAATTGAAAAAAAATTGTTCATAAACTTTTTCGCAATCTATTTGCCGCATCTACTGCATTCAAAACCGCAGCAGCCTTGTTGTAGCACTCCTGATTTTCTGACTCAGGGTCAGAGTCGGCGACGACTCCAGCTCCCGCCTGCACATATGCCTGACCATCATGAATTAACGCAGTACGAATTGCTATACAGGTATCGATATTGCCAGTGAAATCAAGATAACCAACGATGCCACCATAGAGACCTCGACGAGTGGGCTCTAGTTTTTCAATGATCTCCATCGCCCTGGGCTTTGGGGCACCAGATAAAGTGCCTGCAGGAAATACTGAAAACAGAGCGTCGACTGGTGATGCGCTGTCAGAAAGTTGGCCAGTAACTGTTGAAACAATGTGCATGACATGTGAATAACGTTCAATATGCATAAAATCTATAACTTCTACTGAGCCTGGCTTACATACCCGACCTATGTCATTTCTTCCAAGATCTACCAACATCAAATGTTCGGCTCGCTCCTTAGGATCAGCGAGTAGTTCTTCGGCAAGGCGATGATCTTCTTCCGGAGAAGGCGAACGCTTTCTCGTACCGGCAATCGGATGAATCATTACTTCTTTGCCATTTATTTTTACTAAAGCTTCAGGACTAGATCCGACAACGTCAATGCCGTGGTTAAATCGTAAGAGATACATATAGGGGCTTGGATTATTGAGTCGCAACATGCGATACACATCTAAGGGATCGGCCTGACATTCCATCGAAAATCTTTGAGATAGGACAATCTGAAAAGCTTCACCGGCCAAGATTTCCTCTTTTGCTGCTAATACTTTTGCCTTAAAACTATCGGAACTAATATTTGATTTGAAGTCGGGAGGTGTGTGCGTATCAATAAGTGCAACGTCACCAGAGAGCGCCGAATTGAGATCAGCCTGCATCCGGTCTAATCGTTCATTACATGCAGCAAAAGCCTCATCGATTCGATCATCACTGCCATCCCAATTAATAGCATTAGCTATCAAGGTGATGGTGCCGTCGCTATGATCTAAAACAGCTAAGTCACTAGTTAACATAAAGCTGAGTTCGGGCAGAGGTAGATCTTTTACGGAAAGGTTAGGGAGTTTTTCTAATCTGCGCACAATGTCATAGCCCATAAAACCAACGAGTCCACCAGTCAGAGGTGGTAGGCCAACAATCTTAGGAGACTTTAAATGTTCGGCCGCCAAGCGCAGTGCAACTAAAGGATCTATGCCGGTGGGAGCGCCAGCAGGTGGGGTTCCTTGCCAATAAGCAAGACCATTGGATTCGCTGAGCGTTGCTTCACTGCGAACTCCGATGAATGAGTACCGAGACCATGCGCCACCATGTTCGGCCGACTCTAAAAGAAAAGTATTAGGTGCATCTTTAGCTAGTTTTCGATAAACACCTAATGGAGTTTCACCATCGGCTAATAAACGTCGTGATACTGGAATAACATTTGAAATCTTTGCATACGATCGAAATTCATCCAGATTCATTTCTTAGCCACCGTTAATGGTTTGTGAAAACACGTTGGTTCACCGGTGTGACAGGCGACTCCCACTTGTGTGACCTGAATAAGAATCGCATCGCCATCGCAATCAAGTGCTACCGAGTGCACATCTTGAAAATGACCTGATGTTGCACCTTTTACCCATAATTCATTTCTACTGCGACTCCAAAAAGTTGCCTTGCCAGTCTCTAAAGTTAAGGCCAGTGATTCGCTATTCATATATGCCAACATCAGAACTTCGTGGCTAGTGAGATCCTGAACAATTGCAGGAAAGAGCGTGCTTGGATCCTTGAGCATCGATAGAACTGCTGGATCTAGGGCTGGCATATGCTAATTCTGCCTTACTTCATAGTGGTGGTGCGCACCGGATAATTGTTTTTGGCCAGATATGACTTAACATCGCCAATTCGGTGGATTCCAAAGTGAAAAACACTTGCTGCCAATAATGCGTCGGCCCCTGCATCTAAAGCTGCAGCAAAGTCCTCTAGCGCCCCTGCCCCACCGCTTGCTATCAGTGGAACATTAGATACTGCGCGCACAGCGGTAATCATTGAAATGTCATATCCGGCTCGCGTGCCATCGGCATCCATAGAGTTGAGCAAAATCTCACCGACACCTAGAACACATGCTTTTTCGACCCACGCTAAGGCGTCAATATCTGTACCTTCTCGTCCGCCATGTGTTGTTACTTCAAATCCGGATGCAGTGCGTGCTCTACGTGCATCTACCGATAACACCAATACTTGTGAACCGAATCGATCGGCAATCTCTGCAATTAATTGCGGCCTAGCGATTGCAGATGTATTAATGGAAATTTTATCTGCACCTGCGCGCAGCAAGCGATCTACGTCGTCAACACTTCGAATTCCACCGCCGACAGTCAATGGAATGAAAACTTGTTCTGCAGTGCGCCGAACAACATCAAGTGTAGTTTCTCGTCCCGCACTGCTGGCTGAAATATCTAAGAACGTTAGCTCATCAGCGCCTTCAATCCCATATAGCGCCGCCATCTCAACTGGATCACCTGCATCAACCAAGTTCGTAAAGTTAACGCCTTTGACAACGCGACCCTCTGTTACATCAAGACAGGGAATGATTCGGATCGATAGGCTCATGAGGATGCGATCGCTAGAGCTTCTTGTAAAGTAAACGCACCGGCATATAAAGCTTTGCCAACAATCGCACCTTCAATACCTAAAGTACGAATTGCGGCAAGTGCAGAAATATCTGCAAGCGATGAAATTCCACCGCTGGCAATCACCGGTTTTTTAGTAGCAGCACATACGTTGCGGAGAAGTTCAATATTTGGACCTTGAAGCGTTCCATCTTTAGTTACATCAGTAACAACATATCTGGCGCAACCATCTCTATCTAGACGTTCAATTGTTTCGAAGAGTTCGCCACCTTCTTGGGTCCAGCCACGTGCTGCCAACGTATGCCCGCGAACATCTAAGCCAACTGCAACTAAATCTCCATGTGTAGAAATCACTTGAGCAGTCCACTGTGGATCCTCTAGCGCTGCAGTGCCTAAATTTATTCGAGTACAACCTGTAGCTATGGCACGCTGAAGTGACTCGTCATCTCGAATACCCCCAGATAGCTCCACTTTTATATCAAGTTTTCCAACTACCTCTGCCAATAGCAGCGCGTTATCCCCTCGACCAAAAGCTGCATCCAGATCAACTAAATGAATCCACTCCGCACCTGCTGCCTGAAATTCAAGTGCCACATCAAGGGGGGAACCATAGATGCTTTCTTGCGAAAGCTCGCCTTGAACCAAGCGAACCGCACGTCCATCCTTAACATCGACTGCTGGCAATAACTCTAGGTAATTCATAACGAGTTACTCCAATTTTTTATTAGGGCCAAACCGGCGGCACCAGATTTTTCAGGGTGAAACTGTGTGGCACTTACATAATCATCTTCAACTGCTGATAGAAATCTTTCTCCATGGGTTGTCCATGCCTGACGTAGCCCAACTGATTTCTTAGCTGCATACGAGTGGACGAAATAAAAAGATTGACTGTCAATCCCCTTGAATAAAACTGAGTCGGAAGCGGTTTCAACGCTATTCCATCCCATGTGCGGGAGAATCGGGGCATTAATTTTTGACACAGTTGCATCCCAGATACCCACACCTTTATGAGGTACATCTTGTGAATGTTCTTCACCAAGTGAAAACAAGATCTGCATTCCAATACAAATACCTAAAACAGCCCGTTCGCTAGAAATCCGTTTACGAATAATTTCTTCACCGTTAACTGCTTGCAAACCTTTCATGCATGCTGCGAAGGCACCTACGCCTGGAACTACAAGACCGTCGGCTTCAAAAGCTATGTTGGCATCCGATGTAACGACGACATCATGACCCGATGTTGCGAATGCGCGTTCGGCCGAACGTAAATTTCCAGATCCGTAGTCAAGTATTGCGATCAAAGAGAGCCCTTGGTTGAAGGTATCCCTGCGACTCGTCCATCCAATGAGACTGCATCACGCAGTGCGCGCGCAACTGCTTTGAACTGTGCTTCAAAAACG
>WLHW01000056.1 GCA_009702525.1 Actinomycetota bacterium | reverse complement strand
TGGTACAATTGACCCTCTAGCGAAGGGCAACACATGACATTTAAGGTCGGCGAAACCGTTGTTTATCCTCATCACGGAGCAGCTCTTATCGAAGCGATAGAAGTTCGTGTGATCAAAGGTGAAGAAAAGACCTATCTAGTGTTGAAAGTCGCGCAAGGAGATCTAACAGTTAGAGTTCCTGCGGAAAATATCGACCTCGTTGGAGTACGCGATGTTGTTGATTCTGCCGGCCTAGATCGAGTATTCAACGTATTACGTCAACCGTATACAGAAGAACCAACCAACTGGTCTCGTCGCTATAAGGCAAACCTTGAGAAGTTAGCATCGGGAGATGTAATAAAGGTCGCTGAAGTTGTTCGCGATTTATACCGTCGTGATTTAGATCGCGGTTTATCAGCTGGTGAAAAGCGCATGCTCGCCAAGGCGAAGCAGATCCTTATCTCAGAGCTCGCATTAGCTGAGCGCACTGATGAAGAAAAGGCTGCAGTAATCCTTGACGAGGTTCTAGCCTCTTAAATCCATGTCAGTAAGCGCCATCATTGCCGCAGCTGGCAGTGGTGAAAGATTTGGTGCCGGATATCCAAAAGCGCTCATTCAACTCGGTGATCGCACTTTATTGCAGCATGCAATTGCTGCCCTTGCTCCTGTAGTCGATCAAATAATTGTTGCTGCCCCTGTTGGTTTTGAGCAGCAAATCTCCCAGCTAATTGGCGATGGAATCACAGTAGTTTCAGGTGGTTCAACGCGATCGGAGAGCGTACGCAAGGCTTTAGCGGTTGTGACTGGCGAGTTTGTTTTAGTTCACGACGCTGCCCGAGCTTTAGCTAGTACTGATTTAGCGCACAGAATTATTTCGGCATTACAGAGCGGTAGTACCGCAGCAGTTCCAGGTTTAGCTGAGGTCGATACAGTTAAATCAATTGATGCTCAAGGCCGAGTGACTGCAACTTTTGATCGTTCGACGCTTCGCAGAATTCAAACACCTCAGGGATTTTCAACACAGGTATTACGCGACGCACATGAGAGCGGTAAAGAGGCAACTGATGATGCTGGCCTCATTGAATTACTTGGTGGCCAAGTCTTAGTTATTGATGGCGAAGAAAGCGCGCTGAAAATTACCACCCCAAGTGATTTAAATAGCGCGTTGAGTTTTCTTGGTTTCAACCAGAGCTATAGAACTGGCGTCGGTACCGATGCACATGTATTTGGCGAGGGTCGGGCATTGTGGCTGGCGGGCTTGCATTGGCCAGATGAAGTTGGCGTCGAAGGACATTCAGATGGCGACGTTGCAGCCCACGCAATCTGTGATGCGCTTTTCGCCGCAACTGGGTTAGGCGATTTAGGAAGTAATTTTGGAACCGATCGCCCTGAGTATTCAGATGCTTCAGGTTCAACATTGATGCAACAAACTCTCGCATTAGTTACTGAAGCTGGATACGTAATTTCAAATGTGACCGTGCAAATTATTGGTAATAGGCCAAAGATAGGTGCGCGTCGAGCAGAAGCTATCGCGGCCATATCTAAGGCCCTAGGTGGCGTATCTGTTTCAGTATCGGCAACGACTACCGATGGCATGGGATTAACAGGTGAGGGCAAAGGGATTGCGGCAGTTGCAAGCGCTTTGGTCTACAAGCAGTAGAATTAAGGAATGTCCGCACTGAATTTATACGACACCGCAACGCGCGAAGTCGGCGTTTTTAGCCCACTTAAGCCCGGTGAAGTGTCCATGTATGTCTGCGGTGCAACAGTTCAAGGCGCACCACATATTGGCCATGTACGTAGTGCAATCAACTTTGATATTTTGCGTCGCTGGCTAACTCATAGTGGTTACAACGTTACTTTTATCCGTAACGTCACAGATATTGATGACAAAATTTTACAAAAAGCACCACAAGAAAACATGCAGTGGTGGGCATTAGCGTTGAAATACGAGCGCGCTTTCACACAAGCATTTACTGCGCTCAATGTTTTGCCACCAACGTATGAACCAAGAGCTACCGGTCACATAACCCAGATGATCGAGTTAATGCAGATTCTTATTGATAATGGCAGTGCATATGCCCCAGGTAATGGTGATGTTTATTTAGAGGTACGTAAATTAAAGCGTTACTTAACGCTTTCTCGTCAACATATTGATGATCTGCAACCAGCTGCTGATGCTGATGAGAGATCCAAAAAAGATGTTAGAGACTTTGCATTATGGAAAGCGGCAAAACCCGGAGAGCCTTCGTGGCCAACTCCATGGGGCGCCGGTCGTCCAGGGTGGCACTTAGAGTGCTCAGCGATGGCACATGCATATCTCGGTGAAAGTTTTGATATTCATGGCGGCGGCTTAGATTTAGTTTTCCCACACCATGAAAATGAAATCGCTCAATCAGAGGCTGCCGGTTACGGCTTTGCTGCACGGTGGTTACACAATGCGTGGGTAACGCAATCGGGTGAAAAAATGAGCAAGTCTCTGGGAAATACTTTGCACGTTGAAGTGATTCTGCAGAAAGTCCGCGGAATAGAACTGCGTTGGTATTTAGGTGGAGCGCATTATCGTTCGATGCTCGAATATTCAGAAGGCGCGCTATCTGAGTCTGCTGTTGCATTTGGTCGCATTGAAAACTTCTTAAAACGCGCCACTGAAATTCTAGGAAAAACACCTCCTATATCAATGAGCGAAGCCTTTACCGATGCCATGAATGATGATTTAGCGGTTCCTGCAGGTCTGGCATCTATCTCTGAGAATTTACGTCTTGGCAACCAAGCGATTACTGATAGCGATGCATCGGCGATAGCGGTAAATGCGAGCGAAATCCGTGGAGCATTATCAATTCTTGGCTGCGATCCATTTGATTCTAATTTTGCTGGGCAAGCAACCAATGATCTAACGCATGCCCTCGATGGTGTTATTCAATTAGCACTCAAAGAGCGTGCGGCTGCGCGTGAGCGTAAGGATTTTGCCGCTTCAGATTCCATCCGCGATGGACTACTCGCTTTAGGAATTACAATTGAGGACACCGCACAAGGGCCACGTTGGTCGATTATGGAAAAGAGCTAACGATGGCAGGAAATTCATCCCGTAAAGGCGCAATTCGCGCCTCTAAAAAGGGACCCACAACCGGCACCGGTGGGAAAAATAAAAAACGTTTAACAGGTAAAGGTCCAACTCCTAAAGCGGAAGACCGTCCCTATCACGCAGCCGCAAAGCGCAAAAAAGCTGTTGCTAAAAAAACCGATGGCAAAGTTGTTAGAAAAACCGATGGAAAAGAAGTTCGTACTGCGCGCGCACCACGTGGAGATCGCCCCCGCGGTGAAATTGTTGCCGGTCGTAACGCGGTTCTAGAAGCGTTGCGCGAAAGCGTTCCCGCAACTGAGTTAATGGTTGCACGAAGTATCGATGTCGATGATCGCGTTGCCGAATCACTCAAGTTAGCGCTGCACTTAGGTTTACCAATTCGCGAAGCACATCGTGCTGAAGTAGAAGGTATTTCGCCTAATAGCCAGGGAATCATTCTTGCGATTAAGCCATTCCAATATTCAAGCTTTGAAGAGATTATGCAGCGCGCAAAGTATCCAGCGCTCATAGTTGCTCTCGATGGCGTTACCGATCCACGTAACTTAGGTGCAATCATTCGAAGTGCTGCAGCTTTTGGCGCAGCTGGAGTAATCATGACTGAACGTCGTGCAGCATCCATGACAGCCTCTGCCTGGAAATCATCTGCGGGAGCAGCTGCACGTTTGCCAATCGCACAAGTCACTAACCTTGCGCGCACAATTGATGCAGCGAAAAAAGAAGGTCTCTTTGTTGTTGGTCTAGATGGAGAATCTGAAGACGTCATTAGTTCGATGAAGATTGCCACCGAAGCGATCATGATCGTTGTCGGCAGCGAAGGTAAGGGCTTGGCCCGCTTGACTCGTGAAAAGTGCGACCTTGTTATTTCAATTCCAATTAGCGCAACAACTGAATCACTCAATGCCAGCGTTGCTACAGCGATCGCTCTTTTCTGGGTAGATCAGGCTCGTCGCAAGGGGTAAGCGAAGTGGTTTTCGAGCGTTTTATTGCACTTGGTGATTCATATACCGAAGGTATGTCGGATGAAAAAAAGTATGGAAATTATCGAGGTTGGGCCGACCGTACCGCAGATGTCATGACCCTTTCATACCCAGATTTTACGTATGCCAACCTTGCGGTTCGTGGAAAGTTAGTTCGACAAGTCGTCGATGAACAGATTGAGCCGGCAATTTCTCAAGTTAATGGCCCTAATACCCTCATCTCTTTTCATGCTGGAGCAAACGATGTCATTCGACCAAATTATCGTTCTGATTTAGTGCTCCCGCTCTACTCAGACGCAGTACGACGTTTAGCTGCAACAGGTGCAACGATTTTGCTTTTCACCGTGCTTGAAAGAACTGGTAATACGGGTAAAGCCGCCAAAATGTGGGAGACGAGATTTAGAGAGTTCAACCGAAATGTTCGGGCAGTCGCTGAAGAAGTCGGTGCGATTATCGCTGATGCTAATGAAGAGCCGGCATTTAGTGACCGGAGATTCTTAGCTTTCGATCGTTTGCATCTGAATGCAATGGGACATGACCGAGTCGCGCAAGCCGTACTTGAATTACTTGACCTTCCATTTGATAAAGGTTGGCGTGAACCGTTGCCGCCTGCAAAAGAAAAGCATGCCGCTGTGCGCGCTTGGATTACAACAATGTGGTTTATAACATTTGCCCTGCCATGGATGTGGCGTCGCGCACGAGGTAAGTCATCAGGAGATGGCCGAAGTTGCAAGTACCCAATCGCAATTCATTGGCCAATTTCGCACTTAGATTGAGGTTACAACCCATTCCCACGTGTGAGTGCCTGGCTTAATGATGTATTTCGGCAAAGTATCTGGACCGCATGAAGCAGTTCCAACTCCACGGTGAGCAGCATCTAGGTGAACTACAGTGTTTCCACACGCTTTAACTTCAACATCATGGGTGGCATCGGCTAAATCAACAGCACGGTTAGGTGTAACTGATACCTGCAAAGGTTTAGCTAATTTGAAGCGAACTCCATGCCCAGATGCATCTGTTAGCTCAAACCAGCGCACCCCATTGTGCCCACCATTTTCTTGTGGTCGTACATAAGGTATGTATTGATTAGCAACGGTAGAAACGTAGCGACTAACACGCGCAAAAGTACGATCGGGATAAGTCTCATTAGGGCCGGTGCCAAACCATGTGAGATCTGCAAGCGAGCCCTCTAGTTCAAAGTTTGAACCCACGCGCGCAACATCATCGAGAATTTTAGGTAACACAACACTCTCTTTGACTCTGAAGCCCTGTGCCACAGGAGTGATTACTTGGGTGTGCTTTACATTAATTCCAGTACTTGTCTGCCAAGTATTTGTAATTTTCACACTCGTACTATTTTGTGAAACAACACAGTCGGTGCGCTCAATGTCTCGCAAACCCCAACGTTTCCACTTAGTTGCCATGTGTCCGATTCGATCATTATCGGTAGGGGCTCTCCATAAAGAAAGTTGGGGAGCAATGACACCATAAGGCAAAACAATTTGACCGGAATCATCTACGCAATTAATAAATAAATCAGAGTTCTTATCCGCTCTAACTGTAAGTGCACGAGACGGAAGTGCCCATTGGCTCCAACCTATTTCTGTCATAGCTGGCGACCATGCAGTGCTATCTATTTGCACTAACGTGAAGTTAATAAAGCGCTCACCTAAACCATCTGTTTTTGTCAGAAATTTTGAAGTGACTTTAAAAGTAGCACTAGTGCGCGCGCTAACCTTTGGGAGCTTTATACGACCACTATCGCTAATCAAACCATCTCTAGTGATTGACCAGCGGAGCTCGTATTCGCTGAGATCCTTAAAGAAATGCTTATTGAACAATTTATACTTACCGGCCGCTGATTTAACTGGTGTAATCGAGACCGGGGCCGCAATCGCCTTAAATTCATGCATTGCAGGCTTGGCAGTACGATCAGGAAAGACCATTCCATCGCAACAAAAATTACCATCATGCTTTTTCTCACCGTAATCGCCACCGTAGGCATTTCGCTTACTGCCGTCTGGCAAAGTTTGTACTGGACCGTGATCCCAGAACTCCCAAATAAAACCACCTTGTAAGCCCGGAGTTGATTCAATAACCTGCCAATATTCGGCCAAGGTTCCATTGCTATTACCCATGGCATGCGAGTACTCACACATGATGAGTGGACGATCTTGTTTACCTGACGTTGCATAATCTTTTATTGCACTAATTTCGGGATACATCGGACAGATGATGTCGGTTAAAGAATGACTACCTAACCAGTTACCGCGGATTCCTCCCTCATAGTGCAGCGGGCGCGAAGGATCAAAACTTCGAGCATAGGCCGCGGCAGCTTCATGATTCGTACCAGCCCCAGATTCATTGCCGAGTGACCATAACACCGCTGCAGCGTGATGAATGTCGCGTTGAATCATGCGTCCAACACGTTCTACAAATGCGGACAGGTACTTAGTATCGTCGCAGATAGAAGCAATAAAAGCATGAGATTCGATATTTGCTTCACCAATAACATAGAAACCAAGCTCGTCGCAGAGATCTAAAAATGCAGCATCATTTGGATAATGCGAAGTACGAACCGCATTAAAGTTCCAACGCTTTAACTCCAATAAATCTTCACGCATATCCTCATGGGTTAATGCACGTCCGGTATAGCGATTAAAGTCATGGCGGTTAACACCGTAGAAAATTACAGGTTTTCCATTAATCAAAAGATCGCGACCCTTAACCTCAACGCTTCTAAAACCAATTTTCAGTTGGGAAACTTCAACAACAGTTCCATGCGGATCGATTAATTCGATATGAAGCGTATACAAATGTGGGTTTTCAGCTGACCATGGCTTAATTTTTGGGATTCGGCCCGTCAGATGAACCAGGCCAGCGGGCCATGGCTCAGTCTGCGTAATTGAACGAGAGACATTCTCAGGCATTTTTCCATGCCAATACTTTCCATGGAAATACGAATCAGTCTGGCGCTTTAGATCTTCATTGCGCTCAGTCCATAATGGAGAAGTAAATTTTTTTAAGGTTTTATTAATTTTCGCGGATTGGACTTTAGGTAGTTCTACAATATTTACGTGAACCGAATATCCATCCGTTGGCAAGTTATCAATCGATGCAATATGTGCGCGGATATCTAGAGTTCCGGTTGTTAAATCTTTATCTAGACCCGGTGTCGCATAAAATCGCTCGATAAAAACTTTATTAGTTGCAAAGAGGTTTACTGAACGAGTGATTCCACCATGCCACCACTGATCTTGATCTTCAATGTATGTTGCATCTGACCATTTTGTAATATCGATTCGTACTGTATTGCGTCCCCGTTTTACAAACTTTGTAACATCAAACTCGGCTGCTAAACGAGAATCTTTTGACATGCCAACTTCAATTCCGTTGATAAAAATCAGAGCAACAGATTCCCAGCCACCAAGGTGTAAGACAACGCGCTTAGACATCCAATTGTCAGGAAGATCAAAATCGCGCTCATAGACTCCATGTGGATTTTCTACTGGAACAAATGGTGGTTGTTCTTCAAAAGGCATTTGAGTGTTTGTATAAATTGGTTTATCGAAAAATACGTCGCTCGTCGGTTGCATTGTCCACAAACCTGGGACGGGGATCTGAGCCCACTTTTTGCCAACCCGATGCGTGGGGCTGTGCAAAAGTTGAAAACGCCAAACTCCATCGAGTGAGATCTTCTCCATATGCTCTAGAT
>WLHW01000055.1 GCA_009702525.1 Actinomycetota bacterium | reverse complement strand
TTTGTACAAGGCCGCCCGGTTGCCATCAACGGCAAAGATTTCAACGATGTAGTTGCACTAATGAATGAGGCCAATGCAATTGGCGGACGTCATGGTCTTGGTATGGCCGATCAGATCGAAAATAGAATTATCGAAGCTAAGAGTCGTGGTATTTACGAGGCACCAGGAATGGCGCTTTTATTTATTGCGTATGAGCGTCTCATTAGTGCGATTCATAACGAAGACACTATTGCTAGCTATCATGCAGAGGGTCGTCGCTTAGGACGCCTACTGTATGAAGGACGCTGGTTAGACCCTCAGTCACTGATGCTGCGCGAATCGCTGCAGCGCTGGGTGGCATCTGCTGTTACTGGGGAAGTAACTCTACGTTTACGTCGCGGTGATGATTTTTCCATCATCAATACAACTGGGCCCGGTCTTAGTTACCACCCAGAGAAGCTGTCAATGGAGCGCACAGAAAACGCTGCCTTTGGGCCAGTGGATCGTATTGGTCAATTAACCATGCGTAATCTAGACATCGCCGACACTCGTGCCAAACTTGAGTTGTACCGCGCTCAAGGACAGCTTGGTGGCGGCGAATTTAAACTAATCGGAGAACTCGAGTAAAGGTGAAGAATGAAAATCAATAAGAAGTTAGCGATTGCCGCAATTCTTGCGCTTTCAATTACATCCCTAACGGCATGCGGAGGAAAAGATACAGTGGCAGATTCAGCAGCGGCAGGACTTCCTGCAGTAACAGGTAATGCAGGCGAGGCGCCAACAATTTCTGCTCCAACTGGAACGCCTCCAACTACATTGCAGACACAAGACATCATCGTTGGCAGCGGAACCGAAGTAGTTGCAACTTCGACTTTGACGGTTCATTACACATTGATGTCATGGTCGACGGGCACAGTTGTTGAGTCATCATGGACAAGTGGTCAACCAGCAACGTTTCCTCTTTCAGGCGTTATCGCCGGATGGCAACAGGGATTACCTGGTGCAAAAGTTGGTGGACGCCGTCTTCTAGTTATTCCAGCTGACCTTGGTTATGGCCCAAATGGTTCTGGTCCGATTGGCCCAAATGAAACCTTGATCTTTGTGGTCGACATCATCGGTGTCTCATAAATGAAACTACGTACTTTCTTAGCCGAACTAGTTGGTACAGCCATATTGGCGATGGCAATTGTGGGTTCTGGAATCATGGCAACTAACTTAACTCAGGATGTAGGAATGCAACTGTTCATCGTTGCCTTTGCTACATTTTTGATTCTAGCAGTCTTGATTCAAATGTTAGGGCCAATCAGTGGCGCACACTTTAACCCTGCAGTAACGGTCGTTGCATTAATTAATAAGAGTATTTCAGCAGTCACGGCTCTTAATTACATTCTTACCCAAGTTGTTGGTGGCATAGTGGGAGTCATTATCGCTAACGTTATGTTCAAGCTTCCTGCCATCGGGTCGTCCACTCACGCTAAGACAAGTTCAAATCTCTTACTCAGTGAAGTTGTTGCAACCGCCGGCTTAATCCTCGTGATTCAAATGGTGAGCAAGCAAAATGAGGGTCGCTATGTCCCGCTGGCCGTTGCCGGTTGGATCGGGTCGGCGTATTTCTTCACCTCCTCGACAACTTTTGCTAACCCTGCCGTAACCTTTGCGCGCGCTTTCAGTGATACTTTCACGGGTATCGAGTTGTCATCGGTACCAGGCTTTGTTATCGCCGAACTCATCGGTGCACTAATTGGACTTGGCATAGCCAAAGGATTGAGCAGTGAGCGCTAAACCCTCCGTTCTATTTGTTTGTGTTCATAATGCCGGTCGCTCTCAAATGGCGGCCGGCTTTATGACTCATTTATCGGGTGGCGCAGTAGATGTTTTATCTGCCGGCTCTGCACCAAAAGAATCAATTAACCTAATTGCAATTCAAGCAATGGCCGAAGTTGGTATCGACATTGCCAATAATGTTCCGAAGATATTAACTTCCGAAGCTGTTCAAGCATCGGATGCAGTTGTCACAATGGGCTGCGGTGATGCATGTCCGTTTTACCCAGGTAAGCGATATGAAGATTGGGTCTTGGAAGATCCAGCAGGTCAAGGTATTGAATCTGTACGAGTAATTCGTGATGAGATTAAGCGCCGCGTAGAAGTCTTACTTTCCGAACTGCTTACTTAATCTTTTCTCCATTTTTATAAAGATTAATAATCTTAATCTCCCTTACTTCATGTGGATTTACTTCTAATGGGCTTTGATCCAGCACAACAAAGTCGGCAAGCATTCCAACCTCGAGCTTTCCTATCTCATGCTCTCTATAGAGTTGATATGCAACGTTTGAAGTATAAAAACGCATTGAATCTTCAATAGTAATAGCTTCTTGCTTACTCCAGCCTTCTGCCGGTTTGTGATTGATATCTTGTCGATGAACTGGAACTGCTAAAGCATGAAGTGGGATGTGGCTAGTTACTGGCCAATCACTCCCAAAACTAATAAGTGCGCCAGCTTCAACCATTGTTTGAAGTTGATATTGACGGTTATTTCGCTCTACACCCAAGCGTGGAAGAATAAGCTGCTTATTCATCGGATCTAAGTAAGTCCACAGTGGCTGATAGTTTGCAATTATTCCTAGACGGGCGAAGCGAGCAATGTCATCGGGATGAATTAATTGGGCATGTGCAATTACTGGGCGTCGATCACGCGGGGGATTGATACGTATCATCGCTTCAATAGCATCGAGTGCTTGGCGAACTGCTGCATCGCCAATTGCATGTATGTGTACCTGAAAATTCAGCTCGTCAAATACCACCAGTGCATCGAGTAACTCATCGGAGGACCAAATCATTAGCCCAGTGCTTTCTGGCTGATCGATGTAAGGCTCCATCAACGCTGCCGTGCCTGCAGATAAGGCTCCATCGGAGATGAATTTAATTGTTGAAGCACGTAAGTTTTGTGGATGAGGTAGAGCGTCAATCTCTGCTCTCAGGCGATTAAAGTAAGGAACATTATTTTTCCACTTATTGGGTTCGGCTAAAAAGCAGAGATTCATATCTACGCAGAGCTGCCCGGTTTGAGCAGCAGATATGTAGACCTCGGCCATTCCATCTTCGACCCAGGCATCTACAGCCGTTGTTACACCTACTTCATTTAAAGCTTTACAGGCAAGTGTCAATGCATGAACTTCTTGCGCCATCGTAAGGACGGGTGCATGTTGAAGAATTAAATCAATCGCCGCTGGTTCGCGCAGAGTTCCTTTGGGTTCACCATTTTCTCTCCGTGCGATAGTTCCGCCAGAAGGATTTTCTGTGCCTGAATGGATTCCGGCAATCTCTAAAGCTTTAGAGTTAACCCAAATTGTGTGATGATCAACTGCATGTAGCACTACTGGTCGATCATTGACAACCGAATCTAGCCAATGTGCGTCAAAGTCACCTTGTTCGATAATCGCAGCTTCATATGCTCCGCCAATAATCCACGGTACATCTGGATTGCCCAAGGCATATTTAGAAACTTCAGCGAGAATGTCATTTACACTCTGAAGGTTATTGACTTGTGGTCCCATCATTTCGCGACCGGCAAAAAGCGGATGAGCATGTCCATCGGCAAAGGCAGGCATTACGAATGCATCACCTAAATCTATAATCTCATCACAAGTGCTATCTAAAGCGGTTTGTCCAATAGCTGTAATAATTCCATCGTTCACTATTAGTGCAGAAGTAGGTCCAGAGCCAGGACTCCAGAAAGTTGCAGCTTTAAATAGACGTTGCATAAAACTATTTCTTCACTAGTAAGTTCATAAACTTATCTACTGGAGTATCAGAAAGAGTTGTGTAATCTAAGGCAACAGCACATATTGCATCTTGGGTGGGTGCATCAAAGATGCGAGCAAGATTGGTGCGGAACTTTTTGACCAGCAGCGGAATGCCTTCATTACGGCGGCGGGCGTGGCCAATTGGATACTCAACCGCCTCTTCGCCACTAGTGCTTCCATCATTAAATTCAATGGTGATGGCATTGGCGATAGATCGCTTTGATGGGTCGTGATAATCGGCGGTATAAGAGGAGTCTTCTGTACAGATGATTTTCTCGCGAAGCGCATCTATTCGTGGATCTGCAGCAATGTCGTCTTCATAGTCGCGAGCAGTTAATCGGCCATAAATAAGCGGCACGGCCACCATATATTGAATACAGTGATCACGGTCGGCAGGATTATTGAGCGGACCTTTCTTATCAATAATGCGAATACAGGCCTCGTGAGTACGAATCGTTACCTTCTTGATGTCGTCAGAGCTTTTACCAGCATCAAGCATTTTCGACTGAAGAGTCATTGCCGCTTCAACTGCGGTTTGTGAATGGAACTCTGCGGGGAAAGAGATTTTAAAGAGAATGTTTTCCATGACGTAGGATCCATATGGGCGTTGAAATTTAAATGTCTGGCCTTTGAATGACACATCGTAGAATCCCCACGTTTTAGCGCTGAGTGCCGATGGGTAGCCCATTTCTCCTGCCTTTGCGATTAAGGCAAGTCGTACAGCGCGAGAAGTAGCATCACCGGCTGCCCATGATTTACGTGAACCAGCATTTGGAAAGTGGCGGTATGTGCGAAGTGATTGGCCATCTACCCAAGCTAATGAAACGGCATTCAAAGTTTCTTCTCGGGTAAGTCCCATCATCTGTGAAACAACTGCAGTTGATGCGACCTTAACTAAAACAACATGATCAAGACCAACTTTATTAAACGAGTTCTCTAAAGCTAAACATCCTTGAATTTCATGGGCTTTAATCATGGCAGTCAATACATCTTTGACGGTGAAACTCATCACTCCAGTTCGCGTTAGCCAATCAGCAGTTGCAAGAATGGCCCCTAAATTATCTGATGGATGACCCCACTCAGCAGCTAACCATGTGTCATTAAAATCTAACCAGCGAATTGCTGTGCCTATATTGAAAGCACCTTGCACAGGATCTAATTCGTAGTTGGTACCTGGAACGCGGACGCCATTATTAAACGTTATGCCCTCCACAAGCGGCCCAAGTAGCTTGGTGCAGGCGGGGTATTCAAGGGCTTCTAAGCCACAGCCAATCGTGTCGAGCAAACAGTTCCACGCAGTTTCATAAGCTAGAGGTGACTCGACCGTAAAGTTCAAAACATAATCGACGATGTCAACTATCTCTTGATCAAAAGGCTGATCTGATTTACTTATGGCGCTAGACATACGTACCTTCTTCTCTTTAAGGGACTTTAACGTTGATCAATTGGAAGATACACGAGGTCTTCAGGGCCAGTGTAGTTAGCACCAGGACGAATTATAGTGTTATCAGCGCGCTGTTCAATGATGTGGGCGGCCCATCCAGAGACCCTAGCCATAACAAATATCGGTGTAAAAAAACTAGTTGGAATCTTCATTTGATTATAAGCAACCGCTGAGAACCAATCTAAGTTAGGGAACATTTTCTTAGCATCTGCCATCACCGATTCAATTCGCTCTGCGACATCGTATAAGTGAGTATCCCCGGCAGCTTGTGATAGTTCTAGAGCCAGAGACTTAATAATTACGTTACGTGGGTCGGAAACGGTATAGACCGGATGACCAAAGCCAATCACCACTTCTTTCTTTTCGATGCGGGCACGAATATCGGCTTCAGCTTGATCGGGTGATGAATAACGCTCTTGGATTTCTAAGGCAACTTCATTTGCACCGCCATGCTTAGGGCCACGCAAGGCTCCGATTGCACCTGTAATAGCCGAGTACATGTCAGAACCAGTACCTGCAATTACGCGGGCGGTAAATGTTGATGCATTAAATTCATGTTCAGCATAAAGAATGAGTGAAACCTGCATTGCTTTTTCCCAAAGGGCTGAGGGTTTGTGCCCATGAAGAACATGTAGAAAATGTGATGCGACGGAAGAATCATCTGTATTGAGTTCAACTCGCTTTCCAGTGTGGCTAAAGTGAAACCAATATAAAAGCATCGATGGAAGTTGGGCCATTAATTGATCGGCAAGTTCACGGGCATGTTCTGCGTTACTAAGTTCAGTCTCAGGTTGACATGCACCCAGCACTGAAACGCCAGTGCGCATTACATCCATTGGATGAGCCGTTGCGGGAAGAATTTCAAGGGCTTTCTTGACCTCAATCGGTAGGTCTCGGTGCTGGGCTAACTTACTTTGATATTCGTTGAGTTGGGATTGCGAGGGTAGAGAGCCATGGATTAATAAGAATGCAATCTCTTCAAAGTTGGCAGATGCAACTAAATCCTTGATGTTATAGCCACGGTAGTGCAAATCATCACCACTCTGACCAACATAGGAGAGCGAAGTATTTCCAGCTATAACTCCAGAGAGTGCGACTGACTTCTTGGTTCTAAACTCTGCCACAATTTAACCCTTAGAATCGAGAAATTTATCTAAAGCGTTCTCATATTCATAATAGTTAATACGCTGATAGAGCTCTTCACGAGTCTGCATCTGGTCAATCACATTTTTTTGAGTTCCATCGCGACGGATCGACTCATAAACATTCTCTGCCGCCTTATTCATCGCTCTAAATGCCGATAGCGGATATAAAGCGATCGCGACATCAGCACTCTTTAACTCATCTGTTGTAAATAAGGGGGTCATTCCAAACTCAGTGATATTTGCCAAAATTGGAACCCCTGCCGCGGCAGCAAACTTTTTGTAAGTTTCTAAATCATTGACAGCTTCAGGAAAAATATAGTCAGCCCCTGCGGCTACATATGCCCGTACTCGATCAAGGGCAGTATCTAATCCTTCATTTGCAAGTGAATCAGTGCGTGCCATTATGCCAAAGTCATCATCAGTACGTGCATCTACAGCTGCCTTGA
This sequence comes from Actinomycetota bacterium, assembly GCA_009702525.1. GTDB lineage: Bacteria > Actinomycetota > Actinomycetes > Nanopelagicales > Nanopelagicaceae > Planktophila. The sequence continues at coordinate 1,280 of WLHW01000055.1, read as the reverse complement.
TTCGATCTACCATCTCTGAAGTTGAAACAATCTCCTTATTAGGACGATGCCCGCAACGTTTAGCACCGACTTGATCTTCGATGTGAGTAGCAGCTGCACCTGCCTTAATTAAATCTTTAATCGTGCGACCAATATTAAATGCCGAAGGACCAAAACCAGTATCGCAGTCGACAAGTAAGGGCAGGTCACAGATATTTGTTATACGCCGAACATCGGTCAAAACATCGTCAAGAGTGGTTATACCTAAATCTGGCACACCTAACGAACCTGCTGCAACACCACCACCTGAAAGATAGATCGCTTTATAGCCTGCACGCTTGGCTAACAGTGCATGGTTTGCATTAATTGCACCAATTACTTGTAGGGGAGACTCAGCTAGTAATGCAGCCTTAAATCGCTTCCCGGCACTGGTCTGACTCACCTTTAAAGCCTATCTATTTTGGCGAAAAATAGCATTTTCCCCCTACAAATGAGGTTATTTATTCTCGCTCTTGCGTGAATTCAATTCAGCCCCAGACTCTTGTTTATAAGGTACCTATAGAAGCGAACCAATCTAGTGCTTCTGGGTTGGCCAATGCATCGCGGTTACGTACTTCACGGCCATTAAGGACATCAGTAACTGCAAGCTCTACTAATTTATTGGACTTAGTCCGCGGTAAGGCAGGAGCAACAAGAATCAAATCAGGAACATGTCGTGGACTTGCCTGTGTACGAAGCGCTAATTTTATCGCTTTTTGATTCTCATCTGTAAATATTGCACCAGGTTTAACAACGACGAATAAAACTACACGAGTGTCACCTTCCCAGTCTTGGGAAACAGCCATTGCTTCTAAAACTTCTGGAAAAGTTTCAACTACGCGGTAAATTTCGGCTGTACCAATTCGTACACCTTTTGAATTTAATGTTGCATCACTACGTCCATATAAAGTAAATCCGCCTGTCGAAGATTTTGAAGCGAAATCACCATGAGTCCACACTCCGGGAAAACCTTCAAAATAGGCTGCAGAATACTTTTCATTATTTACATCTCCCCAAAACCCAATGGGCTTGGATGGAAATGGAACTGTACAAACTAGTTCACCTTTTTCATCTAGATCAGCGGGCTTTCCAGATGCGTTATAAACATCTGTCGCCATGCCTAAGCACGGACCTTGTAGCTCACCACGATGTACAGGCTTATTAGGAACTCCGGCTAGAAAACAGCCACAGATGTCGGTTCCACCTGACATTGAGGCTAAATGTACGTCGCGCTTAATTGATGAGTAAACATAATCAAAACT
>WLHW01000054.1 GCA_009702525.1 Actinomycetota bacterium | reverse complement strand
CGTGCCTAAGGTATCCTTTCCCTTCGCACTATCCATAATTGCCGCACTACTTGTTCGACCTTGGCGGGTTGCCCGAGCGGCCAATGGGAGGGGACTGTAAATCCCCCGGCTCTGCCTTCGAAGGTTCAAATCCTTCACCCGCCACCAGAAATACCTCTCATCATAAAGAGTTACTAATCCATTGCGATTCACCCCTAACAGTGGAAACCTTGCCGAATGAAATCTCAACGTAAACCTGGGTCGTGGCCTTCACCTCTAACCGCGGAAATGCTTGCTCAATCCGGCAATTCAAATATGTGGCCACAGGTAGTCGGCGATGATGTTTGGTGGGATGAAATGCGTCCCTCCGAAGAAGGTAGAACTCTTATCGTGAGCCGTCAGCACGGGGACCTACTAAAAGCTCCTTGGAATGCATCAACTCAAGTCCATGAGTACGGCGGTTTAAGTTGGCTCGGCGTAGTTCACGATGGAAAGAGTTTGCTCTATTTCATTAATAAGAGCGATCAGCGTATTTATGTAACCGAAGTTGGTGGCGAACCAAAGCCGGTAACACCAATCGTTCCCGACGATGAAATCCATCGATACGCAGAGATGATTTCTGTTGATGGTGAAATCTGGTGCGTAAGAGAAAAACATGTGGCAGGAGTAGTAACTCGAGCATTAGTTGCGGTGAGCGATAAGGGAATTCGAGTTTTGGATTCAACTTCTCACTTCTACGCACACGTACGTCTTTCCATGGATGGATCACAACTCACGTGGATCTGTTGGGAACATCCGCAGATGCCGTGGGATGGAACTGAAATTAAAGTCGCAGATGTATTAAACGGAAATCTCAGTAACCCAAGAGTTGTCGCCGGAGGTTTAGAAGAGTCATGTCTTGGGCCAGAGTGGGGCAAAGATGGAACGCTCTATTACATCAGCGATCAGAGTGGTTGGTGGAACTTGTGGTCCCTTGATAGCGCTGGGAAAAAACGACACATTATAAAAGACCACAGTGAGTGGGGGTTTCCGCTGTGGTGGTTAGGTTTCCGAGCCATACAAGTATTAGCCGATGGAAGAATTTTTTCAGCACGTGGCCCTGTTGATGCACGCACCTTAGTTATCGTCGATCCAGCTGCTGAGACGTTGATCGAAATCGAGTCGTCGTTGACGAATTTTGCACCGACTATCGCAATTGGAAACGGTAAGGGATATGCATTCGGCGGTAGTGCAACTGTAATATCTGAATTAATTGAAGTTGATTTAAAGACGTTGCAAAGCACAACTATCTTTTCGACTAAGCCACCCATCGAGGCAAAGTATTTTCCAAGCCCATACGAAATTACTGCCACGCGAGCTGATGGCCGCAAGGTCTTCGCGATTTTGCATCCTGCCAGTCATCCAGATTTTGAACCATCAGAGAAAACACCGCTCATGGTTGTAGTACATGGTGGGCCCACTGCGCACTCTTTTGGAACTTTGTCTATGAATTATTCGTACTTCACCACACGTGGAATAGCGGTAGTAGATGTTAACTATGGAGGATCTACGGGCTACGGCCGTGAATATCGAAACCTTCTGCGTGGAACATGGGGAATTGTAGATCGCGAAGATGTCATCGCAGTGGTTGATTCGTTGATTGCAGAAGGTTCAGTGGATGCAAAGAAGATTTTAATTCGTGGTGGTTCTGCGGGTGGGTTCACTGTTCTGAATGTATTAGTAAATAGCTCGCACTTTGCTGCAGGTGCTTCTTACTTTGGTGTTGCAGATTGTGCCGCCCTTGCAATGGACACTCATGACTTCGAATCACGTTATTTGGACTCTCTGATTGGGAAATACCCCGAAGATGCAGATTTATACACCGAACGCTCCCCACTAACTCATGCTAATCGCTTGAATTCTCCACTAATTATTTTTCAAGGCTTAGATGACAAAGTTGTACCGCCAGCACAGTCAGAGGCTTTCCGAGATATCTGCGTGCAGAAGGGAATCAAACACGAATATCACGCATTTGAGGGCGAGGGTCATGGTTTTCGAAAGGCTTCATCGATAATTACTGCAATGGAATCAGAAATGAAATTTTATGGAGAGGTTCTGGATTTCACGCCTGATATTGGATAGGTAGAACATTCTCTGTTTCATACAGCGAACAACTAGACGGCGACTATCAATCTCAATACCTTCGAAGGTTGTAATCCGTGTGCTAAGCCACCAGTAAGACCCCAAGTGACTGAGAATAGCAATCTTTCGTAGACTCTTTCACGCTCAGAATTCTTGCTAAATAGGCAAATGAGCCAGCTAATTTCAGCCAAGGTGCCCAGTCAATATTCGGAAGTACGGAAAGCCCCCTTTATTCGCTTCTATTGTCATAGTGTTCATAATCCGTTAGTCCACTATTGAGTTGGAGGGTACTCAAAATCGAAATTCGTGTACTTGCAGCATCAGGAATGCTCGGAACTGGATTTCCCGAGGAGTCGCTGCAAAAAGGCTTGGCCATGCGCCCTCATTTTATTGGGGTCGATGCAGGCTCAACCGATTCAGGGCCAACAGATCTAGCTACAGGCGTGTGTAGGTATTCAGAGGCCGCTTATCGGCGAGATTTAAAGCTACTACTTGCTGGAGCGGTTGAAAATAATATCCCCTTAATTATTGGCTCTGCTGGCGGCGCTGGCGGTGATAAAAATGTTGACTGGACTAAGGGTTTAATCGAAGACATTATTTCGCAACTTAATCTGTCGCTAAAGATGGCTGTGATTTATAGCGGCCAAGATAAAGATTGGCTTAAGCAAAAGTTAGCCGCAGGTAAAATCCGGTTACTAGAAAATGCTCCAGAATTAACTGCATCTGTAATCGATGAGAGCATCACAATTGTTGGAATGATGGGATCAGAACCCATCATTGAAGCGCTAAATAATGGAGCCAATGTAGTTCTTGCTGGAAGAGCAACGGACACCTCTATTTTCGCTTCATTGCCAATCATGAATGGTGCACATGAAGGTTCAGCCTGGCATGCCGCGAAGATTCTTGAGTGCGGAGCCGCTGCTGTAGAGCACCGACCTTCTCCAGATTGCATGTTCGCAACCATTCAGGGTGAAAGTTTTATAATCCAAGCACCAAATGAGGCTCTTCGCTGTACACCAACAAGTGTTGCTGCGCATAGTCTTTATGAAAATGCTGACCCATTTAAAATTATTGAGCCATCGGGGATTTTAGATACAACCGATAGTATCTATGAAGCCGTTAATGACAAAGTTGTAAAAGTTACGGGAAGTAAGTTTGAAAAATCAGAAAAGTTTACGATTAAACTTGAAGGAACTAGGCTCGCTGGTTACCAAACCATTGTCGTTGCCGGTATAAGAGATCCACTGATTCTTGAATCACTCGATAAATTCCTTGAAAGTTGCGAAACAAGTATTAAGAAGCGAATCAAAAATACCTACCCGGACCTGTCTGAGGATGATTGGAAAGTTCATTTCCGCGTTTATGGCAGAAATGGTGTGATGGAGAAGCGCGAACCGACTCCAGTTATTGGTCACGAAGTAGGCCTAATTATCGAAGCAACTGCCCAGACGCAAAAATTAGCGAGCTCAATCGCATCAGTTGCCCGGCACCAGACATTGCATGTTTCAGTTCCAGGCTGGTTTGGATTCACAAGCAACATTGCATTGCCTTACGGTGCAAATGATCTTGTTAGAGGTCCAGTCTACGAATTCAATATAAATGCAGTTGTTGAACCAGACCCGACAGATGAAATGTTTAAGACCTTTTATTTCGATTATCCAAAAGTTGAAAGTGAGGTCAAGTAATTATGGCCAAATTACGTGAAGTTTGTAGATTAATTCGAAGTAAAAATGCGGGTCCATTTGAACTTACTTTTGACATTATGTTTGCTGAAGAGAAAACCTACTTAGAAGCAAAAACACTTAACTACATTAATCGAGAATTATTCGCACAGATATATGGTGTAAGACTCGAAGACGTTAAGTTGTATGCCTACGATCCAGCAATATCTTTTAAAGTCACTATTCCACGATTAATAGTTAGTGGAGCATTGGGAGATAGCGATGTATATGGCTGCCAGCAATTTGCCCCGCTTGCTAATTTAGAAATCCCAACAGGAAGCATTGCTTAGTATGAAAAGAGCAGAGAATATAACTGCTTCTATTTTTATGGTGCTAGGCATCTTTGTCATTAAAGGGGCTATGTCACTAATTTATATGACTGATATCGGACCAGGCCCAGGATTTTTCCCGCTTTGGCTAGGTGTACTTCTACTTTTCTTGGGACTCATTTTAATCTTGCAGAATACATTCTCGAAAAAGAAAGTCGCGGTAATCGACTCCGAGCCAACTGAACCAATGTGGCCAGGAATTGGCGGTGCCATAAGAGTTGGAATTGTCATCTTCTCTTTACTTGCAGTTTCATTTTTCATCACTTACATTGGTTTTAGGGTATCGATGTTCCTATTAGTTTTTTCTTTACTCTACACATTGGGAAGACAGAAAATCCTGATGACGCTTGCAATTTCTCTTTCTGGCAGCTTTGGTGTCTATTTTATTTTCACACATTTTCTATCGGTAGAACTTCCAGTGGCATCAGTACATTGGCTTTCGGTGGTTGGATTATGAGGCGCAACATATGAGTACTCTGAATCTGCTTTTCCATGGCACCCAGGCTGTATTTCAGCCTATGAATCTATTGTTTTTAGTTTTAGGTTGCGTTTTAGGACAAGCAATTGGAGTTCTTCCAGGAATCGGTTCAGCCGCTGCTATTGCGCTATTGATTCCTGTCACGCTAAATCTTTCCGCTACTGCATCTGTAATTATGTTAGCGGGCATATTTTATGGAACTAACTACGGTGGAACTATTACAAGTGTTTTGATGAATACTCCTGGTGAGTCGGCCTCAGTAGTAACTGCAATTGATGGCTACCAAATGGCAAAGAAAGGTCGCGGTGGCCCTGCTCTCGGAATCGCTGCAATAGGTTCATTTATTGGTGGAACTGTTGGCACACTCGGGTTGGCTTTTGGCGCGCAATGGTTCTCTAATACCGCGCTCAAAATCGGAGCTTCCGAATATTTTGCTCTGATGGTATTTGCGGTTGCCCTTGTAACAGTGCTGGCAACCGGGTCTCCGGTAAAGGCACTGCTGATGGGCATATTAGGCCTACTGATAGGCACAATCGGAATCGATCCAGACTTGGGGATTCCTCGATTTACGTTCGGTCAGATTAAGTTATACGACGGTATCGCCTTTATCGCCATAGTAATTGGCTTCTTTGGTCTTGGAGAAATTCTTGTCAATATTGAGCGTAAGGTGCAGGACACTATTTATACGCAAGTCGGATCTGTACTTCCAAATAAGCAGGATCTCCGAGATTCAGCAGGTCCAATTGCACGTGGAACAGTAATTGGATTCATTCTCGGCTTAATCCCAGGTGCAACATCTGCAATCGCTTCATTTCTCTCTTATGGCGTCGAGGTGAGTAGGGCTAAAGATCCTTCCAGATTTGGAAAAGGTGCAATTGAAGGTGTAGCTGGACCAGAAACAGCAAATAATTCTTTTGTAAATGCAAACTTTATTCCCTTGTTTACATTAGGAATACCTGGCACTGCATCTATTGCCATGATCATGAGCGGAATGATGTCGAACGGAATTGTCCCTGGACCATTTCTCTTTAGAGACAATCCAGCTTTCGTATGGACAGTAATCGCTAGCATGCTTGTTGGACAAGTAATTTTGCTTATTTTCAATTTACCAATGGTGCGAGTCTGGATCTTGCTTCTCAAAATTCCCTATTCAATTCTATTTGTTCTAATTTTAGAATTTACCCTCATTGGTGCATATGCAGTTGCTTTCGATACTTTCAATATGTATGTAATGACAATTTCCGGATTTTTTGGTTATCTTTTTAAGAAAATGGATTTTCCAGCAGCACCATTCGTCTTGACGCTCGTAATAGGCCCATTAATGGAAAAAAACTTAAGAAAGTCTCTTGAAATAAGTGGTGGGGAATTTGCTGTCTTTTATCAACGCCCTCTGACGTTAATTCTATTGCTTGGTGCCGCTTTAACAATAATTTGGCCCATTTTCAAATGGTTCAAAATTTATGTAAAGAATTCCAAAGAGAGCCCTCGGAAAGCAAAGGGGGCTTCAAGTTCTGATCGTGTTTAAGTACAGGAAATTACCCATAAAAACTATCTAAAAGGAGAAGTAGAGTGATTAAAAATAAACTTAAGTTAGGAGTGGCTGCGGTCTCTATTGCAGGCTTGTTATTGAATGCACCAAGCGCATCTGCAGCCACCTTCCCTGCTAAGGGAAAAACAATAACAATTATTGTGCCTTATGACGCTGGTGGTGGAGGAGATATTGGTGCAAGAATGCTTGCTCCATATTTTAAGGCTGCAATTGGCGCAACAAATGTTGAAATTGTAAATAAGCCTGGAGCAGGGTCACAAGTTGGTATTTCAGCTTTGGCTGCAGCCGCTCCAGATGGATACACAATTGGCTTCACACACTTACCAGCCACTATTACTACATATTTAGATCCAACAAGAGCAGCCACTTACAATTTGTCTAAATTGACACCGCTTTCGATGATGGTTGTAGTTCCAACCATGCTAGTTGTTCGAGGTGAGAGCAAGTACACCTCACTCAAGGATCTATTGGCAGATGCTGCGGCAGGAAGCAAAGTCACTATTTCAGATAGTGGAATCCTTAGCGATGGACACTTAGCAACACTGCAGTTACAACAACAGTCCGGTGCGAAATTGCAAGCGGTACATAGCACTGGTGGCGCAGCAACTACTGCCGATGTATTAGGAGGTCAAGTCAGTGCTGGAACGCTCAATGTTGGTGGAGCTACAAATGAATTAGTTAAGAGTGGCAAACTTCGAATCATTGCGATGTTTTCCAAGACAAAAGATAAGACTTTCCCAACAGCCAAGACTGCAAAAGAACAGGGATACCCAATCTATTGTTCAACATCACGAGCAATCTCTGGTCCTGCAGGAATGTCAAATACAGTAGTTAACAAAATATCAACCGCGTTACGATCTGCTATGGCTAACCCAGAATTTATGGCAAAAGCAAATGCAGCTGGGCTTTATATTCAGTTTATGTGGCCAAATCAATTACAAGCGTATTGGCTTGATATGCAGACTGCCACCATTCCATTGATGGCACTAAAGAACTCTTAGGGATTCCTGGTAATTCTTAAGAAAAAGTAAGCTCCGAGGGAAGCAAATATTCCTTGGCCGGCATTGCCGGCCAAGGAATATTTCTTTTTAGATCGTTAGTGGATCGCCATATTTTTTGAGCAATGCCGCAAGGTTGGCTTCATTTTTCTCTTTGTTTCCATTTTTCCATAGCCCAACTGCTTGAGTCTCTCCAACAAAGTTCAAGTCACTGAATCCGTCTATTCGCCGTACCAGGGTTCCTGCCCGACGTGCTTGGAAATACCACCAGAGATCATCTGTATTTTTAGCAAGCGCAAGGTATTGAGCTTCATCAGTTACGTCAGCATGAAAAGCTCCTGGCGGAAATAACGTACCCGAACCAGATGTGGGCATTAAATCCGCTTGTGGTCCTTCACTGTCAGAGTACTGCTTTTTCCAATTGCTAAAGCTTTCAACCTGACCATTCTCATTTCTAACAAGTTGATGAACTCGCGATGCAATAATTGCACATGGATATAGATTATGTGTAACGACAAGATGTAAAAAAAGTTCAGGATCAAAATCTAAATCATCATCGATGACTATGACGGGTAACTTCGGGTTGCTTTGAAGAATAGGGATCAATTTCTTTGCAGGACCAAGATCGTTACACGAATGAATTGTTATAAAGCCATCCTTTTCAAGTGCTTTAACTTCTGCAGGTAGTGAATCCATTTCATTAGATGCAATATTGAGTTGAATGCTTTGAGGTTGTAAAACTTGATTGCGTAATCTATTAAGGACATGAGCCAGAGTTGAAAATCGTGCACCATGACTTGTTAGAGAAACGACAAAATCTAGCGAACCGCTATTTTTTACGACTACCGGCAGTGAAGATAACTGGCTTAACTTTTTCATTCTTCGATTGTGCTCGGCGGATAAACTTTTTAGCTCTTCTAACTGTTTGATTTGTGATGATTTAATAGCTGTAAGTTTGGTACCTAGAGTTCGTGATGCCCGAACAAGATAGCCAAGCATCGCAATAACGATTACTAATAAGGCGGCCAGAAGATACGTCATGAGTAAATCGTAATGAATATCTACGTTTTCCCAGTGATTTATGGCTTAAGAACTATGCGAATTGGATTATCTGCCTTTAGAGCCAGTTGATTCAGCGCCTGCGCAGCATCTTCAAGCGCCAACACCGACGTT
>WLHW01000053.1 GCA_009702525.1 Actinomycetota bacterium | reverse complement strand
GCACGTAATATGCCAACGACCTTCAAGGATCGACAGTGTGAAATAGTCAGTAAATGAGAGAGTTCCCCAAAATCCTTCTTCTTTCACAGTTGCTACTGCAACAGTCTTATCAATTTGAATATCGGTAATCTGCGCAGTTAATTGGCCGGCATCTCCTGGAGATCCAACCATTAGGCCTACAAAGCCTTCTTTATCTAAGTCATAATCTGTGCCGCCCATTGTGCCAAACCAACGTGCATTGGCGTGAAAAGCCTCGTTCAACTTAGCTGCATCGCCCTTACCTGCTCCATCAATATAAAGATTAATCAACCTTGTAATTTCTTCGCGATCCTTATTCATTTCTCTCCTCCTTGTGTAATTAATACTTTCTAATCTTTCATTTCGACAATGTAGCCCTCTCGGTTGTTATTGGGAACAGGCCCAAAGAACCTAGTGCGCACTAATGACTTTAGCCCGCAGCTTTTCTAGCTCCATGCTCATTTCGATTGGTAGCTTTGGTCCAATCGTTGTGAACCAATCATCGATGAGTGGAAGTTCGCTTTGCCATTCGGCCACATCAACGTGCAGTGCGGCTTGCATATCGGCGGCGGAAACGTCTAAGCCTTCAACATCGATTGCGCCAGGACTCGGTGCATAACCCAATGGAGTTTCAACAGCATCTGTGCTGCCCTCAATTCTTTCAATAGCCCATTTAAGAATGCGACTATTTTCGCCATAGCCTGGCCAAAGAAATGTGCCGCCTTCGCCTCGACGGAACCAGTTAACGTAGAAAATCTTTGGTAATTTTTCGGGTGAACTCTTTTTACCAATCTCTATCCAGTGATTAATGTAGTCGCCAACGTGGTAACCAATAAAGGGAAGCATCGCAAAAGGATCTCTGCGAACAACGCCTACTTGACCAGTTGCAGCAGCCGTTGTTTCAGATGACAAGGTTGCACCCATAAATACCCCGTGGTTCCAATCGCGAGATTGAACAACTAAAGGGATTGTTGTTTTACGGCGGCCGCCTAAAAATATTGCAGAGATTGGAACACCTGTTGGGCTTTGCCACTCTGGAGCAATGATTGGACATTGCGCTGCAGGTGTACAAAAACGTGAGTTTGCATGAGATGAAAGTTCGCCATTATTCGGAGTCCAGCTTTGGCCTTTCCAATCAGTTAAATGTGCTGGTGGTGCATCTGTCATACCTTCCCACCAGATGTCACCATCATCGGTCAGTGCAACGTTAGTAAAAATTGAGTTTCCTTTTTCAATAGTGCGCATAGCATTTGCATTTGTCTGCCACCCGGTGCCAGGTGCTACACCGAAGAAACCGTACTCAGGGTTAGTTGCATACAAACGGCCATCATCACCAAAACGCATCCAGGCAATGTCATCGCCAAGGGTTTCAACTTTCCACCCTTTGATAGTTGGATCCAACATTGCAAGATTTGTTTTGCCACATGCCGATGGAAAAGCAGCGGCAACGTAATGCACATTTCCATTAGGCGGTGTGAGTTTAAGAATCAGCATATGTTCTGCAAGCCAGCCTTCATCGCGGCCCATAACCGATGCAATTCGAAGTGAATAACACTTCTTTCCGAGCAATGCATTGCCGCCATATCCAGAGCCATACGACCAAATGCTGCGCTCTTCTGGAAATTGAACAATGTATTTAGTCTCATTACATGGCCAGGCAATATCTTTGGCGCCTTCTGCAAGCGGTGCGCCGACTGAATGAAGAGCTTTCACAAAGTGGCGATCAGTGCCTAGGGCACTAAGAGCATCGGTTCCCATTCTCGCCATAATCCGCATTGATGCGACTACATAGGCGCTATCTGTGATTTGCACGCCAAACATTGGATGTACGGAATCAAGTGGCCCCATGCAAAATGGAATGACATACATCGTGCGACCGTGCATTGATCCCCTGTACAGATCGGTCATAATATTTTTCATATCAGCAGGTGCCATCCAGTTATTAGTTGGCCCCGCATCAGATTCATTTACTGAACAGATAAATGTTCGATCTTCAACACGTGCAACATCGGTTGGATCAGATGCGCACCAGAAAGAGTTAGGCTTCTTCTTAAGTCGAACTAATGTTCCGGCATTTACTAAATCATCCGTGATGCGTGTCCACTCTTGGTCAGAGCCATCACAGACATAAATATTATTAGGTTCGGTTAGTTCTGCGACTTCATTAATCCACGCAGAAAGCCCAGCGTGCTTTAAATTTTGAATCATCATTGATTCTCTCCGTTGCTCATCAGCAACGATAAAGTACCATCAAGTGATTCAGGAAAAAATCACTTGTCTGCTATGTCACACTCGCTGTTCATTGGGCAGTCCATCCACCATCAACGGGAATCGAAACACCCGTGATGTTGTGTGCAGCTAGCGAACATAGAAAGACTGCCACAGCACCAATCTCTTCTGGTGTAGACATTCTTTGAGAAGGTTGTTTTTCCGAAAGCAGATTAGCTATACCTGCAGCGCGATCACCGTTGAATAAATCAACACGTGCTTGAATCTGAGGCTCGATAAGCGCTGTCTCTACCCACCCAGGGCAGATTGCATTTACTGTGACTCCCCCAGATTCACGGGTGCCACTTGTGGCGTAATCAAGTGCTGCCGTCTTAGTTAAACCAATGACACCGTGCTTTGCCGATATGTAAGGTGACTTTGCAATTGATGCAACTAAGCCATGTACCGAAGCTGTATTAATTACTCGACCGTATCCGCGTTCTTTCATTTGGGGCAATAACAATCGCATCGTGTCGAAGTAGGAGGTTAAGTTAATTGCAATGATGTCGTCCCATTTTTCGCGTGGCATTTCGGCAATAGGTGCGGTGAATTGAATGCCTGCGTTGTTGCACAAAATATCTACTGGGCCTGTGGCCAAAATAGTTGCTATCAAAGCCTCGGTTGCATGTACATCCCGTAGATCCGATACATGAGATTCGACTCTTCCAGCTCCTGCTGCTTTTACTGCAGCTTCGGCCTTTGAGATTGTTTGGGCATCGGCTAAACCATGTAAAACAATGTCAGCACCTTCAGCGGCAAGGGCGGTTGCGATTCCAAGGCCAATGCCTTGGAATGAACCTGTAATAAATGCTCGTTTACCTTTTAAAGTCATGGGCGGACTCCATAAATTATCTGTGCGACTTTTTCCGCGCCACTTGCCTCGGTAAACATGTCATAGTGATTGCAGTCTGCTAAAAATTCCAATTTTAATTTCGGAAACGTTGGTAAGACTAAATCCAGTACCGCCATTGGATATAGACCATTTTCTTCATTTTGCAATCCGCGCTCAGCCTTAATGAATAAACTCTGTTTAGCTAGACCTTGCAGCGAGCGCGTAATCAAGTCATCACCAAATAAATCGCGCGAGTCTTCTTCAACGGCTTTTGGATTAGTTGATGGCTTCATATGCGGTGCTTCTCCGCGAAGATCGTAATCAACATATTCATCCATGACCGCTGACCAACCTTTTGCAAACGCTGGTTGCGGTTTCCAATAATCTCGGTAAGCCTCTTTGCTTTCAAACTCCATTGCAAGACGAGCAAGTGCCGGGCCTAAGACAAACGGCATAATCTGCTCGACTGTCATTCCAGGTGGCATCGGAAGTGGTACTCCACCGTCGGCAAAAATAACGTTGCCAACTAACTCTGGATATAAACCAACAAGTGCTGCCGTTACAAATCCGCCCATAGAATGACCAATAACATCTGGTTTATTCCATCCGAAATGTTTAATTACTGCTGCCATATCGTGTGCATGATTGGCCATTCCGAATGGTCCAGGTAAATTATTTGAATCACCACGGCCGCGCAGATCAACGGCAAACGGTGACTTACCACGTGCAATTAATGCATCGGCAAAAACTTGGAAAGCACGGTTTGATGACGTAACTCCATGGATCAAAAGAACTGGTGTCCCCGTGCCATCTCCATAGTGGAAAACGGAAAGTGGACCGCCCGAGACCTGCACCAATGTCTTTTGCGTTGGAAGGGACATGGGCCAAGTCTGCCCGTACGTTCGGCCCAAGCCAACCCCTAAACCCCTTGTCAGGCCCAGTTTTCTCGTGTTTCTCTTCACAGAGTGCATAAAGTGTTATAAAAAAGCAATCTAGCGATTTAGCAGTTACATACGTTAGGGCCTAGATTTATCCCTAAGAAGCCTATCCCTCGATTGGCTTATCCATTTGATTAGGAGATTGACACATGAGCAGACGCTCACTTTCACGTTTGGGAATTGCAGCTCTTGCAGCTGCAGTAGTCATGCCAAGCATGGCCCCTGCACAGGCTGCAAATGACATCAAAATTGGTGTTATTACTTCATCATCAGGAGCCTTGGGTTCCTATGGAATTGCATACAACGACGGACTAGCTTGGGGTTTGAACTACTACACACGCGGCAAGATGAGCGTTAATGGCCAAAAGCTTGTTGTCACAACTAAAGATGACGCTGCCGATCCTGCATCAGCAACTGCAACTTTTAAAGATATGGTCGGAAACGGAACCAAGATTATTGTTGGTACAGCATCCTCAGGAGTTGCACTCACTCTTGGACCTCTAGCTGCACAGAACAAAGTTCTGTACATCTCTGGTCCTGCTAAGAATGACTTAGTTACTTCAGCGGCAAATAAGTATGTATTCCGCTCAGGTAACTCATCAACTCAGGACTTAGCTCCACTTGCTGGCATCAAGCCAATCATTGGTAAGAAAGTTGTTCTTTTTGTTGAAGATAATGCATTCGGTGATGGAAACATCGCAGCAGCCAAGGCCTTGATGGGTCCAAAGGGTGCACTATTTGATGTAATCAAGGTTCCAACATCGACATCAGATTTCACACCTTTTGCAAAGAAGGCCGCTGATGCCAATGGAACATACATCTTTATTGCATGGTCAAATGCTCTAACTGCTGGTGCAATGTTGACATCACTTAAGGTTCAAGGAGCATTCAAGACTCAGAAGCCAATTACTGGTCTTGCAGGAACTGCTACTTACAATATCTACGGAACTCTTTTTGAGGGAACCGGCGCAATCATGACTAACAGCTACTTTGCAGGTGCATCTAAGTCAGCTGCAGCTATGGACTTGGCATCATGGTTCTCTGCTAACAAGAAGACTCAGGATCTATTCACCTCGACAGGTGCAGATGCTGCGAAAATGATTGTTGCAGCTCTTACCGGTAATCCAAACCAAGATGTCGACACCATGATCAGCAAGCTAGAAGGCTTGTCATGGCTTGGCGTTAAGGGTCAGATGAAGATCAGCGCCACTACACACCTTCTTATTCAGCCAATGTTCCTAGTTGGTCTTACTAAGACTGAATCAGGTTACATTCCTGTATTGCAGAAGACCATCTCTGCCGTAGGTGCGTAATAAATAACATATAAGTTAAAGAACCCCAGTGTACAAATACACTGGGGTTCTTTATATATTAAGCCTTAAGAAATTAAAGGAGTTAGGTAATTGATTTCAGCGCTCAACGTTACCGATCTATCGCTTGATATAGGCGGAGCTAAAATTCTGGACGGAATAACACTTTCCGTAAAGCCGAATGAAACGCTTGGAATTATTGGACCCAACGGCGCAGGAAAAACCTCTTTTTTCAATCTGCTCAGTGGAATTCGTAAACCTTCACGGGGGCAGATTTTCGTCGGAGATCTAAATGTTACAGATCTGCAACCTCATGAGCGTGCTAAAGCCGGAATCGCGCGGACCTTTCAAACATCTAGTGTATTTGCCAATCTCACGTGTTTGGAAAATGTGCGTATAGCTGCTCAAGCTGCACTAGGCAAGTCGATGAACTTAACTAAGAATGCTTACAAATTCACCGAAGTTGTTGCACATGCACAAGATTCACTGGCAAAAGTTGGGTTGTCCGCTTATGCGCTTCAAAGAGCAGGATCTTTATCTCATGGAGATAAACGTCGATTAGAGATTGCAATCGTACTTGCCTCCAAATCCGACATCGTTTTGCTTGATGAACCGATGGCTGGCATGAGCGTTGAAAACGTGCCAGAGCTAGTCGAAATTATTCGTTCACTTGCGACTGTACATAAGAAAACGGTTTTAATTGTTGAGCACCATATGGAAGTAATTTTAGGACTTGCCGATCGCATAGCAGTTCTAAATTATGGCGAACTACTTGTCTGTGACACGCCACAAAATGTTATTAGTAATCCAATCGTTCAATCAGCCTATATTGGTGAAGCCCTATGAACGCATTGACCGTAAAAGATCTGCACGTAAAGATTGGTGAATCTCATATCTTGCATGGCGTAACTTTTGATGTACCTGCACATAAGGTGACAGCGCTGCTAGGGCGCAATGGCGTTGGAAAATCTACGACGTTAAAGAGCATCATGGGTCTCTACCAAGGTACAGGCTCTATTGAACTCAATGGCTCACAGATTCTAGGCACGCCTACATACAAGATTGCCCAAGCCGGCGTGGCTTATGTTCCAGAGGACAGAGAGATTTTTTCCTCTCTATCTGTCCGTGAAAACTTAGCATTGGCTTCGCGTAGTAAGAACAACGGCGAAGCCTATAAAACAATTTATGAACTTTTTCCTGAATTAGATTCGCGTGCTACTCAACTAGCCGGATCACTATCAGGTGGCCAGCAGCAAATGGTGGCGATTGCGAGAGCTCTGCTAAACGAAAATGAGATTCTCTTAGTTGATGAACCTACCAAGGGTCTGGCCCCAAAGTTAGTAACTGAGGTTGCAAGCGCTTTGATGAAAGTTGCACATCAAACAACTATGTTGCTTGTGGAACAAAATCTGGCTTTAGTGAAACGAGTAGCTGAAAATATTATAGTTATGGATCAAGGACGAGTCATTTTCCAAGGTGGACCTGAAAACTTAAGTGACCCAGCATGGGTTCATCAAATGCTTGGCGTAAGTGGAGGTCACAAATAATGGAAGCTTTTATCCTCATCGGAATCACAGGTATCGGGTTAGGCGCTTTGTACTTTTTGATAGCTTCTGGACTTTCGCTAATTTATGGTTTGATGGGCGTACTCAACTTTGCGCACGGTAGTTTTCTGACTGTCGGCGCATTTGTTGGTTTCTGGGTTGCCAGCAAAATGGGCTTTGAAACAACTATTCCGGAGTTCATTCTGGCGATGATTGTAGGAGGTTTAGCCGCAGGGCTATTTGCTTTACTTATTGAGCAGTTATTAATAACTCGACTATATGAACGTCATATTGATCAAGCGTTGGTCACTGTTGGAGTTTCCCTCGTAGTAGGAGCAGTGTTGGGCGGTTGGTTTGGCAACGACCTTCGAATGTTCCCCACCCCTATGTGGTTTTTAACTGCGATTGATGTCGGCGGAGCTCAGATCCCAGCAGACCGAGTTATATATATTTCTACTGCCATTCTTTTGCTGATTGGCAATTGGGCATTACTTAAATTCACTCGGATTGGTTTAATTATTCGAGCCGGTGTTGAAAACAGACATATGGTTGATGCCCTAGGAATCAATGTCCGTAAGGCTTTCAGCACGGTTTTCTTCCTGGGCGGTTTTGCAGCTGGGGTAGGCGGAGTATTGGTCTCGGTCTATTCCAACGGAGTATCTCCCCTTATCGCTGGCTCCTACTTAATTTACGGTTTTATCGTAGTAGTGATTGGTGGCATGGGCTCAGTACCCGGCAGCTTCTTGGCGGCCATGTTAATTGGAATTATTAAACAGTTTGCTAATTATTATGCAACGGGCTTAGGTGATTTTGTTGTGGTAATTTTATTAGCAGTTGTCTTACTTATTAGACCGCAAGGGCTACTAGGAAAGGTACGTGCATAATGTTGCGTTGGAAATATTCACGGCCTTTACTTGGAGTTTTTGTTACGCTCCTTGCCCTTGCGCCTATTCTCGGTAACAATCCATTAAGTCGACCCGGACTACAGCAAACTATGGCAGTTGCATTTATCTGGGGTGGCTTAGCCCTTACTTATGATCTGCTCTTTGGTTTCACGGGTCTGCTTTCATTTGGTCACGCACTCTATTTTGCAACGGGTGTATATGTAACATGTATTTTAATTAACCACGAAGTGGTTTCTTGGTGGGTTGCATCGCTGATCGCAATAGCCGTCAGCGCGATACTTGCATTACTCGTAGGTGCGGCATCTCTTCGAACTTCAGGTATTACATTTGCAATGGTTACCTTGGCCTTTGGTGAAGCTGGCCATGTAATTATTCAGCGTAACTTTTTTAATTTAACTGGTGGAGAAAATGGAATCGCATTAAATTCAAATTTGATCCCGCAGTTCTGGATAAGCGTGGTCAACACGAAGTACATATATTGGACCGCCTTAGCTGCCATGATTTTCACTTACCTCGTTATTTGGTGGGTTACTGAAAGCTCTGCAGGGCGTGTATTTGCCGCGCTGCGCGATAATGAACTGCGCGTGCAAGTACTTGGACTAAATACACAGCGTTTTAAATTGCT
>WLHW01000052.1 GCA_009702525.1 Actinomycetota bacterium | reverse complement strand
GCATGTGGCGCTGCCGTTCCACAGTTATCAGGTCGAGGCCTAGGACATACTGGCGGAACTTTAGATAAATTAGAGTCAATTCCAGGGTGGCGTGCATCTTTGTCAAATGATGAGATGTTAAAAGTTTTACAAGATGTTGGCGCAGTAATTTGTGCAGCAGGAGCTGGTTTAGCACCAGCTGATAAAAAACTCTATGCCTTGCGTGATGTCACGGCAACCGTTGAAGCGATTCCACTGATTGCATCATCAATCATGAGTAAAAAGATTGCAGAAGGTACAAGTGCGCTAGTTCTTGATGTTAAAACTGGTGCTGGTGCTTTTATGAGTGATCCAGCGAAAGCCGCAGAATTAGCTCACGTTATGGTTGGCTTAGGAAAACGTGCTGGCGTAAAAACAATCGCTCTCGTTACTGCGATGGATGTTCCACTTGGATTAACCGCAGGTAATGCTTTGGAAGTTCGTGAATCAGTTGAAGTACTTGCAGGTGGTGGACCATCAGACATCGTTGAACTCACTGTTTTACTTGCGCGCGAAATGTTAGAGATTGCTGGAATTAAAGGGGCAGATCCTGCAGAGGCGCTAAAGAATGGCAAAGCCATGGACGTATGGCGGCGAATGATTAGTGCGCAAGGTGGAGATCCAGATGCCACACTTCCGGTAGCCAAGGAAAATCTAGTTATAGCTGCGCAGACGTCGGGCACAGTGTTAGGTATGGATGCGATGGCAGTAGGTCTTGCAGCATGGAGACTTGGCGCAGGACGGACTCGCCAAGGAGAGGCTGTTCAAGCCGGTGCAGGCATTGAAATTCACGCTAAACCAGGTGAAGTCATCCAAGCGGGAGCGCCATTGTTCACTTTACATACAGATACTCCGGCAGCTTTTGTTCGCGCACAGGAAGCACTTATTGATAGCGTAACTATCGGTGATTTACCTATCAACGGAAAAGTAGATAGATTGCCATTAGTAATTGAACGAATCGTTGATTAAGGGACCCCAACAATGGCAATGAATAGCATTCCAACAGCTGAACAAATAGCGCGCGTTCCTAAGGTATTACTTCATGATCATTTAGATGGCGGACTTCGTCCTCAAACAATCATTGATATTGCACAAGAGATCGGTTACACCTCACTACCAACCCATAACGCCGATGAACTAGCAACATGGTTTCGTGAATCCTGTGATTCAGGTTCTCTTGTCCGTTATTTAGAGACTTTCTCACACACCATTGCTGTGATGCAACGACGAGAAGATATTATTCGTGTCGCTCGTGAGTGTGCTTTGGATCTAGCGCGCGATGGAGTTGTTTATGCTGAAGTTCGTGGGGCCCCAGAGTTATTTACTGAACAAGGCCTCACGATGTCTGATGTTGTCGATGCAACTATCGAGGGCTACAGATTAGGTATGGCCGATGCAGCTGCTGAAGGTTTAACAATCTCGGTCTTTTCACTTCTCTGTGGAATGCGCCAGAATACAAAATCACAAGAAGTTGCCGAACTGGTAGTGAAATATCGGGGTAAAGGCGTCGTTGGTTTCGACATTGCTGGGCCAGAAGATGGCTTTCCCCCCAGTGATCAAAAAGAAAGTTTTGATTATTTACGCAAGGAAGATGCACATTACACAATTCACGCAGGTGAAGCCTATGGAATCCCGTCCATCTGGGAGGCAATTCAAATCTGTGGAGCTGAGCGCTTAGGTCACGGCGTACGAATTATCGATGATATTGATTTCTCTGGACCAGAACCAAGGTTAGGTCAGCTGGCATCCTATGTTCGAGATCGACGAATTCCACTGGAGTTATGCCCTACCTCTAATTTGCAGACCGGAGCGGCAAAAAGCTATGCGGAGCACCCTATTGGCGCTTTAGCACGATTGCGTTTTCGCGTGACTCTCAATACCGATAATCGCCTTATGAGTCAGACGTCAATGAGCCTAGAGATGCGCGAAGCAGTAAAGGCATTCAATTGGGACCTTGCAGAGCTCCAGCGCATCACTATAAATGCAATGAAGAGTGCATTTATTTCATACCCTGATCGTTTAAAGATTATAGATAATGTCATTAAACCTGGTTATGCGAAAATCGCATCTGAGTAATGATTGATTTTAACGACCCTGCTTTTGTAGCAGATCCATATTCAGGTTTAGCCGAACTACGCAGCCATGGAAAGCCCGTCTGGCATCAGGGTATGAACATGTTTTTAGCAGCCGTACACGGCGATGCAAATGATGTATTTCGAAATAAGTCTCTAGGTCGAATCTTCATCGACAAGCAACCCGAATTTGAATGGGAAACCTTTAACTGGCTCCATTCGGATTCAATATTAGATAGCGAACCGCCCAAGCACACACGTTTACGCTCTTTAGTTGCCAAAGCCTTTAACCGACAAAAAATTGAAGGTATGCGTCCTGCTATTGAGAGAATTACCTCAACGTTACTAGCCGACATTGATAAAAAAGTTCAAGCAGGACAGACCTTCGATTTAATTGCAGATTACGCTGAACCGTTGCCTGTCAAAATTATCGCCGACTTATTGGGCTTTCCAGAGTCAGAGGAACATTTACTACGTCCATGGTCACAGGCAATCGTAAAAATGTATGAAGTGAATCCCTCTAAAGAGTATCAACGAGTGGCACAGCAGGCTGCTGGAGAGTTTGCCGCATACGTCCGAGATTTAGCCGAGCACCGGAAAAAACAACCCGGAAATGACTTGATCACTGACTTAGCGATGGTGGAAGAAAATGGTGAAAAGTTAAACTCACACGAGTTAGTTGCAACATGTGTTTTACTTCTTAATGCCGGTCATGAAGCTAGCGTGAATGCCTTTGGTAATGGAATGGTTGCGGCCCTGAAGCGCCCTGACCAATCCGCATTACTGCGCGAAAAACCACGTGACATTACAGATGTAGCTCTTGAAGAGTTCATGCGTTTTGATGCTCCGCTGCAGCTTTTTGAGCGAACTGCAACGAAAGATACCCGTATAGGCGAGGTCGAGATTGCGGCTGGTCAGAAGATTGCGGCGCTCATTGGCGCGGCCAATCGTGACGAGGCGGTCTTCGCCAATGCTAATGAGATGAATCTAATGCGCGATCCTAATCCGCATATTGGTTTTGGCGCTGGAATCCATTTTTGTATAGGTGCACCGTTAGCACGCTTGGAGATGAGTGTGTCCCTCCCAGCATTATGGGAAAAGTATCCAACTATGGAATTGGCGAGTGAACCAATTCGTCGCCCAACTTTTGTTTTACGTGGTTATGAAAGCGTTCTAATCTCGGTCTGAGAAGGATAAGAAGATTGTGCACCTTTTCGCATCACACTTAATGAAGCAACTTTAATTCCAAGGGCCATTGCATTCTCTGAAGACATCCCACTAGCTAAACCAAAAGCAAAAGCACCGACAAATGCATCTCCGGCCCCAGTCGTATCAACTACCTTCACAGTAGGTGCACTCACGCGAGTTAATTCTCCTTTGGCATTTATTAAAACCGCGCCTTGTGAACCTAAAGTCACAATTGAGCTCTTGCCAACTCTAAAACTGACAAGGTTTTTCTCATCGTGAGCATCAGTCTGTGTCAGCGCCTTGAACTCAGTCTCATTGGGAATTAACCAATCAGTAACTGAAAGTAATTCATCACTGACCGCTTCGAAAGGGGCAGGGTTGAGAATTGTTGTGCATCCTCGTGCCTCAGCTGCAGTGAAGGCGGCAAGAGTGACATCTTGCTTAATCTCACATTGAGCGATCACTACAGATAAATTAGGGATCGATTGGATTGCTTTTTTTGCTTGAGAGATGTCAATGTCATGATTTGCACCAGGAATAATTATGATTCGATTTTCGCCATGGCCATCTACCCAAATATGGGCAACACCGGTAGGACTCTCACTACGCTCTAGTGAGTCAGTATTTATGCCAACAGTTGAAAAGTTAGTTGCGATTGAATCACCAAATAAGTCACGCCCTACGGTGCCGATGAAGTGAACGTCGGCGCCACAATGTGCCGCGATAACTGCTTGGTTAGCACCTTTGCCGCCGAAACCAGTTGTAAAAAGCTGGCCGAGTAATGTTTGACCTGCCTCGGGAAGAGTATCGGCATAGGCCGTGAGATCCATCATGGCGCTACCGACTACGGCTATAACTGATTTACTCATGGCGATAGGCTATCGGGTATGAATAAAACTTCAATGATTCTAGATGTCGATACTGGAGTCGATGATGCATTTGCCGTGCTTTTTGCCGCTATGCATCCGGCAATATCTCTCTTGGGAGTCACGTGTGTCGATGGTAATACCAATGTCGATCAAGTCGTGGCTAATACATTGAAAGTTTTAGATGCAGCAGGTGCGGGGGATATTCCTGTGGCTCGTGGAGCCATTCGACCCCTACTAGGTGAGTCAAAGTATGCAGAGTATGTCCATGGCGCAGATGGGATGGGAGATCTGGGAATCCCACCATCGCAGCGCAGTATCGATAAGCGTTCGGCAGTGGAGCTCATGCGAGATTTGATTGAGAGTTCAAGTGAGCCTGTAACTCTTGTTCCCCTTGCACCTCTTACAAATGTTGCTCTTTTCTTACGAGCATTTCCTGAAACTGCTAAGAAACTACATCGTATTGTTTTAATGGGTGGCTCTACATCGGCAGGTAATGCAACGGCTGCTGCAGAGTTTAATATTTGGCACGACCCAGAAGCGGCAGCAATCGTCTTTCAAAGCGGTGTTCCAATTACTATGTACGGCTTAGATGTTTTCATGCGCCCAGGTGTGACTCGCGAAGAAGCTGACAAACTAATGAAATCATCCGAACTTTCTGCTCAATTTGGTGGTTCACTTATTCACGCCTTTATCGAACGATTAGGTGTATCGCCAATAACTTTGGGGGATTATGGGGCAGTTGCAACTGCAATTCACCCTGAGCTATTTACTACCGAGATGTTTGATGTCGTGGTTGATACGTCATCGGGTCCTGCGCGCGGTCAAACAATCTGTGATCGCAGAGATTCATTTCTTAAAGAGCTCGAGCCTTTGGACTTAGAAGATTCAGCGAAGGTGCGAGTAGTGATGGACCTAGATGTTGAGGGCGTTCGTCAGTTATGGCTAAAAACCATTGATAAAGGCTGGTCTTAGAGCCCTATTGGGTGCCAAACAGTCTTAGCCTCCATAAAGGCAAGAATGCGACCTGGATCGTGGGACTTGAAGGAAAAGATTCGCTTCAAATTTTCAGCGCCAGAGATACGAATCTCAGCGTGATTCTTCGTAGTAAGCCCTGTGATATCCAAGCCATCGATGTCCATGTGAGAGGCCATCCACGGTGCAATTTCATCTTTCTTTCCAGTTAATATATTTATCACACCTGCAGGAACATCGCTGGTAGCAATTACTTCGGCAAAACTCATCGCAGATAATGGTGCTTTAGTACTTGCCAAAACAACGAGCGTATTTCCTGAAACAATAATTGGCGCAACGGTATCGATTAATCCCAACAAGGATGGAGTCTCAGGTGCTATTGCTGCGATGACTCCCATACTTTCTGGAATCGTAAAATTATAATAAGGCCCAGCAACTGGGTTAAGTGCTCCCGAGAGAGATGAAATCTTGTCTGACCATCCTGCATACCAAACCAAGCGATCTATAGATTCGCTCACTTCTTGCTCAGCCTTTGCCTTAGTTACTCCCGTGACAGTGATAATCTCATCAACAAACTGAGCGCGACGACCTTCTAGCATTTCAGCAAGCCTGTAAAGAATCTGTCCCTTGTTATAAGCGGTCGCTTTATTCCAACCAGGTTGTGCTGCACGAGCTGCTACTACTGCATCTTTGAGATCTTTACGTGAGGCTAAGCAAGGGTTAGCAATGAAGACACCTTTTGCACTCTTGACTTCATATGTGCGGCCAGATTCAGTGCGGGGGAAAGCGCCATTGATAAATAGCTTGTACGTCTTTTTCACATCAATACGATTATTCATGTCCAACCCCCTTCAAATAAGCACTTAAACCATGTCGCCCGCCTTCGCGACCCCAACCCGATTCTTTGTAGCCCCCGAATGGTGATGTCGGATCGAACTTATTAAATGTATTTGCCCAGACAACTCCGGCGCGCAACTGTTGGGTTGCCCAGAGAATTCGTGAGCCTTTCTCACTCCACACTCCAGCTGATAGACCAAAGGGCGTGTTATTAGCCTTATCTATCGCCTCTTGAGGTGTTCTAAACGTAAGAACTGATAAGACTGGGCCAAAAATCTCTTCGCGAGCTATGCGGTGGGCTTGAGTTACTCCGGTAAAAATAGTTGGCGCAAACCAGAAGCCTTTTGTTGGAAGTTCACATGGGGCACTCCATCGCTGTGCGCCTTCGGCATCGCCTGCAGCCGTGAGTTCAATAATCTTAGTTAGTTGCTCTTTGCTGTTGATTGCACCAACGTCAGTGTTCTTGTCCATAGGGTCACCAACGCGAATTTTGGCCATACGTACCTTTAACTTTTCTAAGACTTCATCGGCAATGCTCTCTTGAAGAATTAAGCGAGAACCCGCACAACATACGTGGCCTTGATTGAAGAAGATTCCATTAACAATTCCTTCAACTGCCTCATCAAGTGCGGCATCTTCGAAGATGATATTGGCGGCTTTACCACCAAGTTCTAATGTCACACTCTTAGGAGTTGACGCTACTGCACGAGCGATTATCTTGCCAACGTCAGTAGAACCAGTAAAGGCAATCTTATCTATCCCAGGGTGATTAACAATTAATGCACCTGTTGATCCATCACCAGTAACAATATTGACTACACCTGCAGGAAGTTCGGCTTGTTGGCAAACCTCTGCAAATAAAAGTGCGGTCAGGGATGTACTTTCGGCAGGTTTTAATACAACGGTATTACCTGCAGCAAGAGCTGGAGCAACTTTCCACGCCAGCATGAGTAGTGGAAAGTTCCACGGAATAATCTGACCTGCTACGCCATGTGGCTTTGTTGAAGTTCCAAGACCTGCAAACTCTAATTTGTCGGCCCACCCTGCGTGATAGAAAAAATGCGCTGCAGCTAACGGAACGTCAACATCGCGAGATTCACGAATAGGCTTTCCATTATCTAAAGTTTCAAGTACAGCAAATTCACGTGCACGCTCTTGCATGATTCGCGCGATGCGAAATAAGTATTTTCCGCGCTCTTTACCGCTCATTTTTGACCATGTGGTTGTGTACGCCTTGCGTGCAGCCTTTACAGCGGCATCGACTTCAGCCTTACCTGCTAGGGCAATGTGGCTTAAAACTTCTTCAGTTGCAGGGTTAATCGTTGGGAAATGTTTGCTGCCTGCAACGAACTTACCGGCGATGAAGTGGCCATACTTAGGTTTAATCGAAACGATCGCCCGCGATTCAGGGGCGGGGGCGTAATCAAAGCTCACAGGTATCTCCATTAGTCGATCGTTACGTAGGCAGGACTAGCGTAGTAGCCATCGTCCATTTTCATGCGCTGCATTAATAAATCATTGAGCAAGGCGCTAGCACCGATGCGAAAAAGCGAGGGCGTGAGCCATTCAGGGCCTGCGGTCTCATTTACTAACACCAACTGCTTAATTGCATCTTTGGTGTTTCTAATACCCCCGGCAGGCTTTACTCCGATTCGCCTTTGGGTCATAGAGTAAAAGTCCCGAACAGCTTCAAGCATCACTAAAACAACTGGGGCTGTCGCAGCTGGTACAACTTTGCCTGTTGAAGTTTTAATAAAATCTGCACCTGCAGCCATAGCTAGAAATGAAGCCTTCCGGACGTTGTCATACGTTACAAGTTCACCAGTCTCAAAAATAACCTTGAGGTGGGCTCGCTCGCCACACAAGGCTTTTATTGCAACTATCTCATTGAAGACGTCTATGTAATTTCCACTTAAAAAAGCTCCACGGTCAATCACCATGTCAATTTCAGATGCGCCAGCATCAAGTGCATCTTGCGTATCTCGAATTTTCACCGGCATCGATGCACGCCCAGATGGAAATGCCGTGGAGACTGCAGCGACTCCTACGTGTTGGCCTCCAACTAAATCAAGGTGCTTACGTGCAGTTGCAACCATGTCGTTATAAACACAGACTGCACCAACACTTGGTACGGAGGAGTCTGTAGGGTCTGGCCGCACTGCTTTGGTGCACAGTGCTTGTACTTTACCGACGGTATCTGCACCTTCTAAGGTTGTTAAATCCACCATTGAAATAGCGGTATCAATAGCCCAACGCTTTGACGTGGTCTTAATGCTACGCGTTGCTAACATCGCTGCACGCGCATCGGCGCCAACTTGGTCCACTCCTGAGAGTTCACGCAAGTAATGCTTTAAAGATGCATCAGTGCCATCTACTAATCCGTAGAAATTCACGTTAGTAATTCCTTCAATGGTTCGCGCAATAGGTTAAGAACATCCTGGGCAATAGAAGCATTCTTTTCAATTACCTCGACGTAACACTTCATCTTTGCCTCAGTCCCACTTGGACGGATGATGATTCGGATAGATCCTTCAAGCCAGAGGCG
>WLHW01000051.1 GCA_009702525.1 Actinomycetota bacterium | reverse complement strand
TCCACGCCTTGGCGAACGCCTTAATCAGATTGCTGGAAGCATGTCCGGTGGCGAACAGCAGATGTGCGCTATCGCTCGAGGCCTAATGAGTAAGCCGAATTTAATTGTTATCGATGAGCTCTCTCTTGGCCTTGCTCCCGTGGTCGTCGATGAGATTATTCAAGCCCTTCCTAGCATTGCCGAGTCTGGAACATCTATCTTGATGGTTGATCAAGATGTCGATGCCGCCTTAACTATCGCTAAGAATGCCTATGTTTTAGAGGCTGGTTATTGTGTGCTCTCAGGTAAAGCTAGTGACCTACTGGCCGATCCACGCGTACAGGAGAGCTATCTAGGAGTCGGCTGACACGCACAATTTGCGAATTGTGCTGGTTTCGATTCTTAAAGCTTTACGCCTATCCTTAAACAATGACCAACCACGGCAATATGTACGGCCCAGATTTCACTTTCCTTGGAATCGCACGCTGTGATTTAGATATCGCCTCAACTTTTGCCGATGCCGACGTTGTCATTGTTGGTGCACCCATTGATAGTGGAACATCACATCGCTCAGGTGCAAAGTTTGGGCCTCAAGCAATTCGGGGCGGAGATTATCTTCCGCACGATGGTGAGCGTCCTCATCTAGCGCTGCGTATCGATGCGTTAAAGGCGATGAAAGTCGTTGATGCCGGAGATTTGTTAATGCCAGGGGGAGACCTTGTTGCATCTCTTGAAGTCTTAGCGGTTGCTACCGAAAAAATTTCACGTGCAGGTGCAATCCCTGTTATTTTGGGTGGAGATCACTCCATTGCATCGGCCGATGTTGCAGGAATTGCGCG
The DNA here is from genome assembly GCA_009702525.1 of Actinomycetota bacterium. Taxonomy (GTDB): domain Bacteria; phylum Actinomycetota; class Actinomycetes; order Nanopelagicales; family Nanopelagicaceae; genus Planktophila. The sequence continues at coordinate 8,301 of WLHW01000051.1, read as the reverse complement.
TCACCGAGGTCTAGGTAAGATTTCGATGATTCACTTTGATGCCCATGCCGATACTGGCGAGGATCAATTTGGCGCTCTTATTGGTCATGGAACTCCTATGCGACGTTTAATTGATACTGGAACAGTGCGCGGTGATCGTTTCTTGCAACTGGGCTTGCGCGGTTATTGGCCAGATTCAAAGACCCTCGATTGGATGCGCGATCAAGGAATGCGTTCATATGAGATGACAGAGATTCACAATCGTGGATTAAATACAGTCCTTGATGAATCCTTTGCAATATTGACTAATGAATGCGATGGAGTTTTCTTATCAGTAGATATCGATGTAGTTGACCCAGGAATGGCTCCAGGTACTGGAACACCAGAGCCTGGTGGAATGACTAGCCGTGAACTTCTGGAGTCGGTTCGTAGAATCTGTTTAGAGCTTCCAATAGTTGGAATCGATATTGTTGAAGTGGCTCCAGCCTTTGATAGCGCAGATATCACCGCAATTTTAGCTAACCGAGTTGTTTTAGAAGCTCTCAGTGCAATCGCTAAACGCCGCTCTGGTCAGGCTTATTCGCCGGTACAAAATCTTTTGGACCGATGAATGCGTGATGTTGTCATTCTTGGATCGACGGGATCGATTGGAACACAGGCTCTCCAGATTATTGCTGATAATCCCACCAGTTTCCGTGTAATCGCACTCACCTGTGCTGGAAATAATCCCGCACTCATTATCGAACAAGCTAAAAAGTTTAACGTTACATACGTGGGTGTAATAAATAATGGCGAAATTATTAGAGAAGCACTCCCTGGCGTGATCGTGATTGATGGCCCGCAAGCTTCAACACAGATTGCTGCAATGGAGTGCGACACAGTGCTCAATGCCATTACTGGCTCAATTGGTTTAGGCCCAACTCTGGCAGCTTTAGATGCTGGAAATATTCTTGCACTTGCCAACAAAGAGTCTTTAGTCGCCGGTGGAGATTTAGTAATGAGTAAGGCGCAGGTACATCAGATAATTCCCGTGGATTCAGAGCACAGTGCGATTTGGCAGTGTGCTCAAGCCGGTTCGCGAAGTGAAATTAGGAAGTTAGTTCTGACGGCAAGTGGCGGACCATTTAGAGATCGCGTAGATTTACAAGGTATCTCAATTGAGGATGCATTGGCGCATCCAACGTGGAGTATGGGTGCGGTAGTAACTATTAACTCTGCAACTTTAGTTAACAAAGGTTTAGAGATTATCGAAGCCCACCATCTTTTTTCAATGCCGTATGAAAACATAGAAGCAGTAATCCACCCACAGTCGGTAGTGCATTCACTCGTTGAATTTATTGATGGCTCGACAATCGCTCAAGCAAGTCCGCCCAATATGAAGGGTGCAATTTCCTATGCACTTAATTGGCCAGAAAGGCTCGCGAATTCAACGCTACCGATTGACTGGACCCGTTCACACACCTGGAGTTTTTCTCCTATAGATGCAGACAGATTCCCAGCAGTTGATCTCGCCAGACATTGCGGTCAGGGTGGTGGAGTACTTCCTACAATTTTCAACGCGGCTAATGAAGTTGCTGTAGATGCTTTCTTGACTAACTCTTTAGAGTTTTCATCGATTGTGAGCGTAGTTGCTGCAGTTGTGAATGCGTATGACAATGGTGTGGCTGCAACGATACGAGATTTGGCCGATGTCAGTGCCATCGAAGAAGATGCGCGCATGAAGACTCGCGAACATCTAATACGATTGGCTCCATAATGCAGATTCTCGGATTCCTCGCCTTTGTCGTTGCGCTGCTCCTCTCAGTGATGCTGCATGAGTTTGGCCATTTCATTATGGCAAAACGCTTTGGTATGAAAGTCTCGGAGTTTTTCTTGGGTTTTGGTCAGAAGATTTGGTCAACCCGTCGCGGTGAGACTGAATTTGGTTTAAAAGCCATTCCCGCCGGAGGTTATTGCAAGATTGAAGGAATGACGCCCGGAGATCTCATGAGCGAGGGCGAAGAGGATCGCGCCTTTTATAGCGCATCATCGGGGCGAAAACTTGTTGTCTTAGGAGCTGGTTCATTTTTACATTTTGTTCTGGGATACCTCTTACTGTTTGTGCTTTTTGTTGGGATTGGAACTAGCCAACTACTTCCAGTAGTAAGTGAAGTCGTAAAGGGCTCATCGGCTCAAAGCGCTGGCATCGCTGTTGGCGATGAAATCACTTCGATTAATGGAATGAAAGTCCGTGATTGGGCTACCGATGTTTTAATAATTAGAAACTCTCAGGGCAAAGAATTAACGCTAGGTATCAAACGCAATGGACAAGACTTAGTAATCCGGGCATCTGCCACACGCGAAACCGTTGACGGAAAAGATCGTTACATTTTAGGAATCATGAGCAAAGTCGGTCTCAAGCGAGCTGGCTTTATAACGTCAGTTAAGAACGCGGGCCTTGTTTCACGAGAACTATTGAAACAGAGTGTTGCATCGCTTGTGAAACTTCCCTCTAAAGTGCCAGCTTTGTGGGGTCAAACCGTTAACGGCGATGAGCGAGATCCCAATGGATTAGTGGGAGTTGTTGGAGTTGCACGTGTTTCTGGAGAAGCGTTAAGTAGCGCGAAACTTTCGCTCAAAGAACGTGTTGCGACCTTCATATTAATCATCGCAAGTCTGAATATTTTTGTTGGCATATTTAACCTTCTGCCGCTTTTGCCACTCGATGGTGGACATATGGCGGTGGCGATCGCCGATGAAATTCGTGCGTTCCTGGCCCGTTTGCGTGGACGTGCGCGCCCTGCCGCAATCGATGTGACATCCCTTACCCCAATCACGATGGTGGTCTTTGTGATTTTGGCAGCGCTCACTGCACTGCTACTTGTAGCCGACATAGTCAATCCAGTTCTTCTAAATCTTTAGCGCAACCGCTACTAATACGGCAGAATAGCCACATGGTTGATTTAGGTATCCCAAGCGCACCAGCGCCAACACTGGCTCCACGTCGCAAGACCAGACAGATGATGGTGGGAAAAGTTGGAGTAGGCAGCGACTCACCTGTGAGCGTGCAATCTATGTGTACAACGCTGACATCGGATGTGAATGCAACCTTGCAGCAAATCGCTGAATTAACTGCAGCAGGATGCCAAATTGTTCGCGTGGCAGTTCCAAGTCAGGATGATGCCGATGCACTTGCGCAGATCGCAAAGAAATCACAGATTCCTGTAATCGCAGATATTCACTTTCAACCAAAATATATTTTTGCAGCTATCGATGCCGGATGTGCGGCAGTGCGCGTTAATCCTGGAAACATTAAGCAGTTCGACGACAAAGTTAAAGAGGTAGCTAAGGCCGCTGGCGATGCCGGAGTTCCGATCCGTATCGGTGTTAATGCGGGATCTCTCGATCCACGTCTCCTCGCAAAATATGGAAAAGCAACACCAGAGGCGCTAGCTGAATCTGCGTTATGGGAAGCCTCACTTTTTGAAGAACATGGTTTCTCTGATATTAAGATTTCAGTTAAGCATCATGACCCAGTCACAATGGTTAAGGCGTATCGATTATTAGCAGCGCAGTGTGATTATCCATTACATCTTGGTGTAACTGAGGCCGGACCGATTTTTCAAGGAACTATTAAATCTGCAACAGCATTTGGAATTCTTTTGGCAGAAGGTATCGGCGACACTATTCGTGTCTCATTATCAGCGCCACCTGTCGAAGAAGTAAAAGTTGGTATCTCTATTTTGGAATCATTGAATTTACGTCAACGCAAACTTGAAATCGTTTCATGTCCTTCATGTGGGCGTGCCCAAGTTGACGTCTATACCTTGGCTGAAAAAGTTCAGGCAGGACTTGAAGGTATGACTGTTCCACTTCGCGTTGCAGTCATGGGCTGTGTTGTAAACGGTCCCGGAGAGGCCCGTGAGGCCGATCTAGGAGTTGCATCAGGAAATGGCAAAGGTCAGATTTTTGTTAAGGGTGAAGTCATCAAGACAGTTCCTGAAGCCATGATTGTTGAGACTCTGATTGAAGAAGCGATGCGTTTGGCCGAAGAAATGGAAGCGGCAGGCGTTGCTTCGGGTCAACCAACTGTTGATGTTGGATAGGCTCGGCTCATGTTGAAAATGTCTACGCTCTTTTTGCGTACGTTACGTGATGACCCAGCTGATGCTGAAGTTACGAGTCATAGACTTCTTGTTCGTGCGGGCTACATTCGCCGAATTGCCGCTGGTATTTATTCGTGGCTACCTTTGGGAGTAATTACTCTTCGCAACATCGAAAACGTAGTTCGCCAAGAGATGGATCAAGCCGGATTTCAAGAGGTGCATTTTCCTGCACTTTTGCCGCGCGAGGCTTATGAAACAACGAATCGTTGGGATGAGTACGGTCCTTCACTATTCCGTCTTCAAGATCGCAAAGGCGGAGACTATCTTCTCGGCCCAACTCACGAAGAGATGTTTACTTTAATGGTTAAGAGTGAGTACTCCTCCTATAAAGATTTACCACTATCGATTTATCAGATCCAGACCAAGTATCGCGATGAAGCACGCCCACGAAGTGGAATTATTCGCGGCCGTGAGTTCGTTATGAAGGACTCATACTCATTTGATATCGATGACGCTGGCTTAGAAGTGTCATATCAAAAACACCGCGATGCCTATATCAGTTGCTTTAATCGATTAGGAATGAAGTACAACATTGTGAAGGCTGTTTCAGGTGCGATGGGTGGCTCTAAATCTGAAGAGTTTTTAGCTCCATGTGAGACTGGTGAAGATACCTATGTCTTATGTCCATCGTGTGGATATGCTGCAAATGTTGAAGCTATGGTGACAAAAGTTCCTGCCGGTGATCCTTCGGGAGTTCCAGCACTGGAAGAGTTAGATACCCCAAATACACCAACAATTGACTCACTTGTTGCAATAATGAATGAAAAGTATGGTGTTGGGCATACGGCTGCAGATACCTTAAAAAATATTATGTTAGTTGCCGATGGCAAACCACTTGCGGTTTTAGTGCCTGGAGATCGAGAAGTTGACTTAAAACGTTTACAAGAAAACTTAGGTGGAGTACATGAGCTCCGTGTATTTGAAGAAGCAGATTTTGCTAAACATCCACAGCTTGTAAAGGGATATATCGGGCCACAGGATGCCGCTAAATCTGGAATTACCGTTTACGCAGATCCTCGTGTAGCGCCTGGAACATCTTGGATAAGTGGAGCAAATAAAAAGGATCGCCATGCACGCTTTGTTGTTAACGGTCGCGACTTCACTCCTGATGCATATATAGAAGCTGCCGAAGTCCGTGCGGGCGATGCGTGCCCCGAATGCAATACCGACGTTATTATCGATCGTGCCATCGAAATCGGCCATATCTTTCAACTAGGCCAAAAGTATGCACAAGCTTTAGATTTAACGGTGCTAGATAACAATGGAAAGTCACAAGTTGTCACGATGGGCTCGTACGGAATTGGTGTTTCACGTGCAGTTGCGGCTATCGCCGAACAAACAAGTGATGCAATCGGTTTGAATTGGCCAGTTGAAATAGCCCCAGCCAAGGTACATATCGTGGCTACAGGCAAAGAGGATCTGCCTTTTGATACCGCACTTAAGCTAGGTGAGGATTTAGAAGCGATAGGAATTAGCGTAATGCTCGATGATCGGCGCGAGGCTAGTGCTGGAGTTAAGTTCAAAGACGCCGAGTTAATTGGAAATCCAATTATTGTCGTTGTTGGCAAGGCGCTAGCCGATGGAAATGTCGAAGTCCGAGTTCGTCGAAGTGGCGACAAGCAAGAAGTTGCACTTGGCCAAGCAGTTGCGACGATAACTGAACTTCTGAAGTAAACCGTGTTTTTAGATTTAGGAATCACCACTGCGCTATTTCTGTTAGCAGCTTCTTTCTTCGCTGGATTCGTGGATTCGATCGCAGGTGGGGGAGGCTTGATTCAGCTACCTGCCCTTCTTATTGGTTTACCAAAGACCGACACAGTGACAGTTCTTGGAACTAATAAGTTTGCGGCAGTCTTTGGTACAACAAGTGCCGCTGCGCTCTATCGCAGGCAGATTAAACCTGATCGTTCGATTCTTCTAGCTATGGCGCTGCCTGCATTTATCGGTTCAGCAGGTGGGGCGATGTTGGCATCACGTATCCCAACATCGAGTATGCGCCCGATAGTCCTGGTCCTTTTGGTTTGTGTTGCGATTTATACATGGTTAAAACCAGATTTAGGAAAGATTGAACTTCTTAAGCATCATTCACAACGTAGAGTTCATATCTGTATCCTCGCCGGCTTAGGTATTGGATTTTATGATGGAATCTTTGGACCAGGCACAGGTTCATTTTTAATGCTGGTTCTTGTTGCATCACTTGGTTATGCATTTATAACCGCATCTGCAATTGCCAAAGTAGTAAATGTCGCAACCAATGTTGGCGCACTTCTCGTTTTTGGCTTTCATGGCGCTATTATTTGGCAGATCGGCTTAGCCCTAGGGGTAGCCAACATAGGTGGCGCAATCATTGGTTCGCGCTTGGCGATTAAGGGCGGATCTACACTTGTTCGTAAGGTTTTTCTACTTGTTACCGTCGCGCTGATTATTAAAGTGGGAATTGTGACTTTCCAAAGTTTTTAGTTACAATTATGGCTACAACTTAATAAGAAAGTAGCGGCACATGACTTTAAAAGATTCACTGACTGAGCTTCTGACGCCCGCAGTAGAGGGCGCCGGATTTTTCCTTGAGGAAGTAGTTCCTACAAACCCAGGCAATCACCGCATCATTACCTGCGTAGTTGATGGCCATAAACCTCTGAATCTAGATGAAGTTACCGTTGTTTCGCGCTTAATCTCTGAACTCCTAGATGAGACAGCGTTGATAGATGGAGCTTTCACTTTAGAAGTTACTTCGCCAGGTGTAGATCGGCCAATTACAAAGCGCCGCCATTGGGAGAAGAATCTAACCCGAATTATTACATCAACTTTTAATGATGGAACCACGTTAACCGCTCGCTTGACTGAGTTGCGCGAGGACGATGCGACATTTGTAGAAAATATCAAAGGGCGCATGAAGACGCACATCGTAGTTTTAGCTGACATCAAACGTGCACACGCTGAAGTTGAATTCAACCGTAAGGATGAAGAGTAAATGCATGTCGAGATGAGCGCACTCGTAGCGCTGACAACTGAAAAAGGGATTCCACTAGAGCAGTTGATTCAGGGGATTGAAATCGGTGTACTTACCGCGTACAACCAAACTGATGAGGCAAAGCGTCATGCTCGTGCACATTTAGACCGTGACACTGGTGAGATTCAAATATTGATTCCACAGTTCAATGAACTTGGTGAAAAAGTAGGCGATGAGGCAGATATGCCTGATGGTTTTTCACGAGTTGCTACTTCCACAGCACGACAGATCATTAAGTTAAAGATGCGTGAAACAAATGATGCATCGATAGTTGGAGAATTTACTGGCAACGTAGGAGATGTAATCTCAGGCGTTGTTCAGCAAGGACGTGATCCTAAGATGATTAATGTCAATTTGGGTCGTACCGAAGGCCGTATTCCACCTCAGGAACAAGTACCGGGCGAGGTCTACAACCACGGAGATCGCATTAAATGTTTCGTTGTTGAAGTAAAGCAAGGACTTAAAGGTCCTGAAATTATGTTATCGCGCAGTCACCCTGCCCTCGTTAAGCAGTTATTCGCATTTGAAGTTCCGGAAATAAATGATCGCATCGTTGAAATCATGGCAGTTGCACGTGAAGCGGGTCATCGAACTAAAGTTGCAGTTAAATCTCACCGCGCAGGCGTAAGCCCTAAAGGTTCATTGATTGGACCTATGGGCTCGCGCGCACGCGCAGTAATGGATGAGCTTCATGGCGAGAAAATCGACATCGTCGACTGGTCTGAAAACCCTGCGACTTTCATCGCACATGCTTTGGCTCCAGCAAAGGTGTCATCGGTAGAAATCGTTGATCTAACATCTCGCTCGGCCAAAGTGATTGTCCCTGACTATCAACTCTCGTTGGCTATCGGTAAAGATGGACAAAATGCACGTTTAGCCGCACGTTTAACTGGCTGGCGCATCGACATTCACCCAGATAACCCCATTATGTGAACTGGCCCATCATTGGATACGATGGCCCCCTGCACTTTTAACGAAATGGATATGAAAGATATGAAACTCACATGAGCTCGCTAGCACTATGAGGTCGTACAACTAGGGCTTGCATGTGAAAAACATTGCGGGCCAAGACAGGGGAAAATGTGTCAAAGGTCCGCGTACACGAGTTAGCAAAACAACTCGGTATGGAGAGCAAGGAAGTTCTTGCAAAGCTCCAAGATATGGGTG
>WLHW01000050.1 GCA_009702525.1 Actinomycetota bacterium | reverse complement strand
TGCAGCTCCCATACGTGAAATTCTTGTGTTTGGCTTTGCGGCTTATACACATAGTAAGCATCAACGTCTGAGTGATTCTGTAGGGCAACTTTTTTGTAACCTTGCTTGAGCCATTCGGTAACACGACCCCCGAAGAGTGAGTCGGCATCATTGACCCATGACACGGTTGCACCAATTTCAGCGGATTGAACCCCATACGTACAAGCGATGCCACCATTATTCAAAACATCTGCAAGCTCAGTTCCTGCAGCTGGTTGCCATTGGGTGTCAATAAATGTGGAGCCAGACACAGTCGTAAGAACCGTGGCAAGGATTGTGGTCTGTGTGCAGTTAGCTGGCACTTTGAAAGTGGCTGCGTATGGAACAGCAGATCGGGTAGAAGCCGCGGTGTTATTAGAAACCGCAGTCTTACTAGAACATCCAGTGAGTCCAACGATGGAGCTAAGCCCAAGGATGCATGTAAGGCTAATGGCGGCGCTACGTCTGGCTACTTGTAAATTCTTCATGCCGCCTCCTTGTCGAAATAATAATCTACCGCCTTGTGAAATCACTACTGTCAAGGAGAACCACGGTTTGCAATGGTTTGAGCAAAAGGCGAGATCTAAATCTGCAATAAAAATCTCGCTCTGGTCTACCCACGAGCGAGATTCTTTATCCATTCGTACTAGTAGCGGGGGCAGGATTTGAACCTACGACCTCTGGGTTATGAGCCCAGCGAGCTACCGAGCTGCTCCACCCCGCGTCGGTAAGCGCAATCTTAGGCTTGAAGCAGATAAAGACCAAATCCATGCAGTAATCGGACCTATTTCTTACTTTGCGCAGCAATAGCTGCAGCAATAGCAGATTTCAATCGATCTTGTGCGCGGCCGTATGCAGTGAAGTCGCCCTTTGCAAGTGCAGCTTGTCCATCGGCAAGTGCTTGCTTTGCACTTTGAAGTGCAGATGCAAGTGATGCATTAGATGTACCAGTAGTCGTTGTAGTGACACCACTGCCCGACGTTGTGCCGGAGTTACCACCGAATACTTGATCAAGGGCACCCTTTAATGTGTCGTCATAACCAATTTGATCTCCGAAGGAGACTAGAACTTTTTGAAGTAATGGATATGCAGCACTATTGGCAGTAGCTTTCACATAGACGGGTTGTACGTACAACAAGCCACCGCCAACAGGAAGTGTGAGCAAATTACCTAGTACTACATCAGAGCCGCCTTGGCGCAACAATGAAAGCGAGTTTGCAACTTCGGGTTTTGCTTCAAAGTTTGAAGCAACTTGCGAAGGTCCAGCAACGTTAGTGCTACGTGGAAGTTGAAGAACTGTAATTTTTCCGTAGTTTGGACCTGCATCAGAGTTAACAACAGCAAATGCAGATAAATTCTCACGTCCACCACGCGGCACAAATGGCGTTGTTAATGCGAACTCTGGCTTGCTTTCACCTGGCATTTGCAGCGTTAAGAAGTATGGAGGTTGTGCACTTGCATTAGCTCCAAATGTTGAAGGATCGCGAGGTACGCGCCAGAAATCCTGGCCACCGTAAAAGGCTGCAGCAGTCTTTACGTGATAAGCCGAGAGAATTTCTCGCTGAACTCGGAACATATCTTCTGGGTATCGGATATGTGCCATTAAGTCTTTAGAGATCTTTGACTTAGGCTGAACGCTGCCAGGGAAGGCTTTACTCCAGGTCTTTAAGACAGGATCTTTTGTATCCCATTGGTACAAAGTTACTGTGCCATCGTAGGCGTCAACAGTTGCCTTGACTGAGTTACGAATGTAGTTGATGCTCTCATTTCCTTGAGCGGTAACAGCTGAAGAGTTAGCTGTTAATGCATCTGATGTGGCACTCGAAAGTGTCGTCTGCTTTGAATATGGGTAGCCAGCACTTGTTGTGTAGGCATCAATAATCCAAAGAATTTTTCCATCGACAAGTGCTGGATATGGATCTCCATCAAGAGTTAACCAAGGCGCAACTTTTGCTACACGATCACGTGGATTGCGCTCGAATAGAATTTTTGAATCCTTATTAATCAATGAGGAGAGCAGAATCCGTTGCTCTTGGTACTTGAGTGCGAAGACCAATTTATTAATTAGAGAGCCGACAGGAACTCCACCAGTGCCTGAGTACGTCACGTTCTTTTGGCCATTTGATGATGCATCATCTGGGTAGTCAAACTCAACTGGAGTATCGGTCTTAACGCCACCGATGATTGAGTAGTCAGGAACATTCTCACCAAAATAAACTCGAGGCTCAAATGTCCCTAAGCCCTTAGTCGGTGGCAAGTCACCTACCGCAAATGATGGTTTTCCGTCGGCATCTCGAGCATTTCCGAAAGCAGCAACAAAGCCAAATCCATGTGTATAGACAAGGTGATCGTTAATCCAGTTACGCGAAGGATTACCGGCAATGTTCAGCTCGCGAACTGCAACGACAGTGTCACGCTTTACGCCATCAACGGTGTAGCGATCTATGTCTAGAGAATCTGGGAAGGTGTAATAAGGCTTAATTTGTTGTAATTGGCGGAAAGTTGCGGCAATTACATTGGGATCCATAAGGCGAATATTGGAAATCGTCGCTGCATCTTTTGAGAGTTGACCCGCAGAAGTTGTCAGAGTGGCTTGATAATCCATTACTTTTACTTCATCTAAGCCGTATGCCGAGCGCGTGGCATCGATATTACGTTGAATAAAAGGTGCTTCCTTTGATGACTCACTTGGCTTGACTTGGAAAGTCTGGATTGCACCTGGATAGATTCCAGCAATTAGAACGGAAGAGATAACTAGAAGCACAGTTCCGGCTGCTGGTAGAACCCAAGATCGACGAACAATATTTGCAAAAAATAGAAGCGCACAGACTACGGCTATTGCAGCAAGAATCGCTTTAGCTGGTAAGACTGCATTCACATCGGTATAGGTGAGACCAGTGATTAACTTACTTTCCTTTAATGCTAAGTGATAGCGATCAAACCAGTATGCCACTGCCTTAAGCAGAACAACTGCACCAAACAAGACAGAAAGTTGAACACGTGCTGTGACTGTCGTGCGGTCATCCTGCACCTGAAGACGAATTCCTCCGTAGAGGTAGTGGACAACAGCTGAAGCAATAATTGCTAAAACAATTGTTGAGATTGCCCACGAAATCAGTGTCTGCCAAAAAGGTAGTTTGAAAGCGAAGAATGAAATATCCATGTTGAACTGAGGATCTTTGATACCAAACTCAGTTGAGTTTTTAAACTGTAACCACGTTGACCACAGTAGTGATCCAGATGAACCAGCAAAGTAGAAAAGTCCGATACTTAAAGCTAGAACTATCCAGCGCTTAATGGGTTCAATCTGTGCGCGATATCGCTCTAAATTATCGGCCTCGATAGTCATGGGTACATAAAGGGGACGTCGTTTATATGCAATTCTGATATTGATTAGGACGAGTGCGGCAGTGAGCAAGCCCGTAGTAACAAATAGTTCAATCTTGGTCATCAAAATAGTGGACCACACGGATGTGAAGTTGACTGATTTAAACCAGAGCCAATCGGCATAGAAGCCACTGATTGAGACGAGGAATGTTGCGATAACAACCAAAATTCCAATTGTTATTGAAAGAACTCCACGGGGACGCTTGAATTTAAACTGGGGATTTACGTTACTCATCATGCTCATACGCTAGCGCAACCTGAAGCGCGCTTCATGCTGGTGGCTGATTCTTGACCTGCGGCCTCAGCAAAAGGCCAGGTAGGGCTATTTTTGGATGGCTCTCACAGCGTCGGCAAGGCTTGTGACAACGATAATTTTTAGACCAGCCGGCACGTCGGAAATTTCGCGGGCATTGCCAACAGGTGCCAGAAAAATCTCTGCCCCAGCACGGTGAGCAGCCAGGATCTTCTCGTTTATTCCCCCAATGGGTCCAACAGTTCCATCGGCAGCGATTGTCCCGGTGCCGGAAATGTGGCGGCCATGAAGAAGGTCAGTAGGCGTCAGTAGTTCGATGACCCCGAGTGCAAAAATCATGCCACCACTTGGTCCACCGGTTCGCTTTACATCAAAGGCAATATTCTGCGAATTTAACTGTTGGGTAGAAACCTCAAGTTCTGGATGCATCGAGAGATACGTAAGGGCTGCGGTAATCGCCTTACTTTGTGAGGTACTCATATCTACGGTGTCCTTAACTTTTTCTTGGGCCGCAGTTGTGCCTGGGGGATAAATTGCCGAGCGTGGATATACGGCTTCATCGCTTTTGATCCATGAGTAAAGAATCTGTGGGCCAATAAGCCATGTGTTGGGATTCGTCACCCGAATCGACATCAGATCTAAGCGACCTGTAGCTGGATAAAATTTTTGATTCTTGACTGTCAGAATTTTGTCGAAGATATTTTGTGCACTACCCGGCATCACAATCGCAAAGGGCAATGGCGCTATAAGTACAACAGCAAAAAAGACTGTGAGAATAAGTACGACTGCACGAGGAAGCTGTGAATAGCGCACGACTACAAAGTACTAGGAATGTAGCTCGGGATTAGTATCTGTGGTTGGTGCCGCAGGGGGATTATGAGCCGCATCGGCATCGCGAGCTTGTGAGTCGCGAAGTGAGTCTTGGAATCGCTGGAACTGTCCCACCGAGCGCTGCGTCTCTTGTTGATATTTACCTTGGAACTTTGAGATCCATAAAACATAACCCAGGGCTCCAACTAACCCCATGGCGGGGACAACCCACCAAATAAGGGCCGTTGCAGCAGTAGACATAGGGTGAGCCTACCGTGCGAAAGAGTTGTGTGCATCGCCGGGATTTCCTTTAATAGTCTATGAATAGTTACGGGAAGAATTCCGGTCGCTAAGTGGTTACAAGACTGGGAGGATTAACACATGACGCCATTTGGTTTTAAGCCAGAGGATTCCGACGACGCTGAACACAACAACGGCGAGGAGTCGGCCGAACTCAAAGCCATGATGGCGCAGATGGCCGCGATGCAAGCCCAGATTCAATCGCAGTTTGCCAGCATGGGAATTAATCCTGCCGGCTTTTCACAAACTGCTGAAGCACTTCCTAAAAATATAGTCCGGGATACTGCCAAGAAATTTGTGACGGCTAAAGGTTCAGCACCCATCGGTGCTAATGATGTTGCACGAATTGAAGAAGCCTTCTCGATCGCTGAGCTCTGGCTAGATGAGGCGACTTATTTTCCGCGATTACATGAAGTGGGCAACACAGTTCTTGCCCGAACCGATTGGGTAGATACAACTCTAAATGGATGGCAGAGTTTGGTTGAACCACTAGCCCTGGGATTATCGGCGGCAATTTCTGAACTCATAAAAAGCTCAACTGAATCTGACTCAGAAAATCCAGAAATCGCATTGCCCATGCCTATGGAGATGATTTCTGCTGCGCTTGGCTCTTTCATCGGCTCGCTACTGGCTACCCAGCTTGGGCAATCAGTTGGAAGCTTGGCAGGTACAGCCACCGGTATACATGATGTGGGACTTCCACTTCTCGATAAGTCTTATCCAGCACTTGTTTCTCAAAACATTGATGAGTGGGGCAGCGAATTAGATATTCCAATGGATGAGGTACGAATCTTTCATGCGCTGCGCGAAAGTGCGGGCGCGCGCTTATTTGCAAATAACCCATGGCTTGTTGCATATATTCGTGCCGCAGTTTCTGAATACGGCAAAGGAATTCGAATCGATATAGATGCTATTCAACGCCAAGCACAAGAGGCTTTTGAAGCTGCAAGTGAATCAGATTCTGGGTTTGATCCAACTAACCCAGAGAGTTTTACTGTCGCCATTAATAATGGAATTTTTACGCCAGAAGAGACGCCGGCACAACGTGATGCATTAACTAAACTTGAAACCGTCCTTGCACTCGTTGATGGATGGAACGAAGCGATAGTGATGCGAGCAGCTGGTGATCGACTTCCAAATTGTGTAGCACTTCAAGAAACACTTCGTCGTCGCCGTGCAACCTCTGCCCCAACACAACAGCTATTTGCAAATTTATTTGGCTTACAAGTTTCACCAAAGCTTGCACGAGAAGCGACAGGTTTTTGGAATGCCGTGAGTGAATCACGTGACATGGAAAAAAGAGATCAGATTTGGAGTGGAATTTTGCCATCGGCGCAAGATCTCTTAACCCCAGAGATTTATTTAGCAAGCATCGAAATCCCTGATGATTTATCGTCGTTATAAAGTAACTTTCTACTAAGATCTATTTCAAACGATCGATGCCAGATTTTTGGCTTCAGAGCTTTACGTGGGTATGAAGTGAACTAGCTCGGAAATGAAAAGCGAACTCCCCGGGCGCACATTCTGTATCAGCCTTCCCCTTGCTGATATAGAACGGTTATCCGAGGAGTTCGTGGTTGTAACGTAATTCCTATTCGCCTGAGAATCAACTGAACTGCGGATTGACAAAACTCTTTTTTCTCGTGTAATGCGATTTCATCTGAAGCAAAAATCTCTCAACACGTGGTTGAGGTTTCTATAAAAAGCTGGGCTGGCAGATACGGTGAGTCCGTGGATGACTTTGACTTAGATCGCGATGCCACCCTGCCGGGAGTCACCGAGGGCGAGATAGTCGTGATCCGTTCCAATCGCCGCAAAAAGAATGTGTCGGCCTATCGAGCCGGGGGTCGAATAGTCGTCTCTATCCCTGCACGAATGAGTAAGGCCGATGAAAGAGCTCTGGTGCCAGAGATGGTTGCAAAGATTCGCGCCCAAGAGGCGGCAGTAACCATGAGTGAGTTGGCCTTGGCTGAACGAATCGGGGAGTTGCTGCAGGAGTTAGCTCCAGAGATAAGGATTCGCCCCGCAGATGTGGCGTGGAGGGCCATGCGCGAGCGCTGGGGCTCCTGCACAAGTGTGGATCGAACAATTCGTATCTCAGATCGCCTTAAAGGCGCCCCCGAGTTCGCCATCGACTACGTCTTATTCCATGAGGCCATCCATCTGGAGTACTCAGACCATGGCCCGGAGTTTAAGGAGCTTTTGGCCAGATTTACCAAGGCTGAGCTGGCATCTGCCTATTTAGATGGGTATGAGGCCGCTGAAACTGCGCTCGCCGTCCCTGAAGCGCTGAAAAAACTCCTAAATAATCGTGATTAGTTAGGTACAGATGCCCAATTCTGGGGGTATCGTCATACTTAACAACGCCTGCCCCATACGGGGAGCGGCCCTCATGGGAGTCGCAAGCGTGGACGGAGGAGCACATGACAGAGACATATAAAGGTGACGCTTACTGTGTGAAGTGCAAAGAGAAGCGTGATTTCGAGGGAACCGTAAAGGTCTCCGACTCTGGACGTCGCATGGCACAGGGCATCTGCCCAGTCTGTGGCACCAAGGTCAATCGCATCCTAGGCAAAGCGCAGTAATTAAATTTAGTCTGAACGTTGGGCCTTTAAGAGGTCAACGATTCAACTTCTAGCGTTAAGGAAGCCCCACTGTGCACTGCATGGTGGGGTTTTCTCTTGCCCAGATTTTCTCAAATCTAGAAATTCCTGGAGCCTCCATCAGCTCGGCAGCACCGTGGCGACTACACATAGCGAGCTTCAGATCACGTTAGGTGATGAAAACCTCTTTTGCTCCACACATTCTGTTCAGAGGCAGATGCAGATGTCAGTCGATGCCCACTCTTACCTCTATGAAAACAACAACGACTGTAGAGATGAATAAGCACAATCCCCTCCTAGATCAGGGAGCTGGTTTTTCTGATTCCAATGAACATGCAAAGGACGTTACGGGTTCGGACTCTTTGAATACATCAATTAGTGATACTCAACCTGACCACTGTGTTGAAAACGCTATTTCACGTTTTCATGGAACTTACCCACGCCTTAAAAATGGTGTCTATATAACTCTCGCTCGAACACCAGAAGAGAGATCTATGTGTGTTGCAGGGCCGAACCACGCCATAGAGATTTTTCACAGTGGCGCACGAGCAATCATTGCTTCTTTTGATGGAAAACATACACCAGAAGAAATCAGTTCACTTTTATACGCTCCTATCGAAGTAATCGATGCCGTTCTTGTCGAGTTACTTGCGGCAAACTTCCTCGATACCGTTCGAAATAAAATAACTTTGCATAATAGATTTCAATCTGCAATTCCATCTCGTGCAGCGCACACAGAAGATCAGAGCCGTGATGCCGCATATAGTCAGTTACAACGTCGCCTTGCTCCAGAGTTGAGCCAAGCGACTTGGTTGAAGGGAGTCGCCGATGGAGGAGTTGGACTACTTTCTACGCGGCAAGAGTTTGGTGTTGAAATCTTTGGAAGCTCTCGGACGGCAACACTTCTTTTCTCAATTCTTCTTGCAAGTGGCGTCACTAATACCCGCTTTGCATTAAATGCCGCCCAAGGACATCAGAGTATTAGCGATAGCGATTTAGGCTCAGGAGCCCTTAGAACAAGTGATATTGGCCTTGGTTTTCAAAGCAGGCTAGAAGAGTTATCTCGCGAGTGGTCACTTTTCCCTGTTGCTTCTCACCCCGGTTCAATTCATAAACCGGTTCCTGTGATTATTCCGGAGCGAAATTTACGAATCATTGTAGGTAGTTATGACGAAGAACTCCTTAACCACTTAGTGAGAGATGGTCAGGATCATTTGTTTATCGGAAAACGTGCCGGTGGAGTTGTAACGTGTGGACCGCTCGTTCGTCCCGGACAAACACCATGCATGCGGTGTCTGATGTTGGGAGATACGGAACGATATGGCCAATTTCATAATCACCTTTCCGCCGCATCGGGTTCTAGCGAAGAGTTTCCAATTGCTATTGCGCATCAGATTGCCGCTATTGCTGCCCACACAACTTTACGATTTATCGATACCAGTGAATCCCTACTGATGGGTGCACAGATACATCTTAATTATTTAGAACCTTACGCTCCAACGATTCACCGTTTTTCACGCCATCCACACTGCACATGTCAATGGAGTGATACTGACGAATAACGTAGATATACACATCCGCAGGACAATCTTTGGCTCAGGATGCGGTGCACGAGAAGACTTAAGTGGTTACTACCGATCAACGACTAGATATCAACGACTACATATCAACGATAAAACATGGAGGAATAATGAACATAATTGGATTAAATCTTGTAAAAGCAGAACTGAAACTTCGCGAGAACCTCACCAGCGCCCATAAGAATTTCTATATACGTGTGCGTAATGATCGAGGCGATGTACCTGGATGGGTTTTAGTCGTCTTGATGACAACTGGCTTAGTCACAGCAATTTGGACTATTGCAGCACCACGACTCACTACGATTCTTAAGAATTCTCTTGATGCAATGAACGGGATTCGCTAAGGCGACTGCAATGTTTATGGCCGTGTGTTTGCTGCGAGTTCGTAGGAGTAACTCCCGTTGGTTGTCAGCGAAACCCCTTTGGTTGTTAGCCAAGCTGCGTGGATTGTTTACCAAGTTTG
>WLHW01000005.1 GCA_009702525.1 Actinomycetota bacterium | reverse complement strand
TACAAGTACCGATACTACATTTTCATACGCAAATTAATGCTGAACTTCCTTGGGAAAGTTTAGACATGGATTTTATGAATTTGAATCAAGCAGCCCACGGTGATCGCGAACACGGTCATATTCAAGCCCGTTTAAATATACCCCGCAAGATTATCGCTGGACATGTTTCAGATTCTCAAGTGATATCACGCATGTCACATTGGATGCGGGCAGTAATTGGTTGGCATACAGCACAGAACCTTAAGCTGGCACGTTTTGGTGACAACATGCGTTATGTGGCGGTTACTGATGGCGACAAAACAAGTGCACAAATTACTTTGGGAATATCGATCGAGGCATATGGAGTTAATGAACTCTGCGCAGCCGTTGAAGCTGTTAGCGCGCAAGAAATAGATAATGTTGTTGCTGAATATGAAAACGTATTTGACATTGCACCCGAACTTTGCAAAGGAGGAGCTAGGCATAATTCACTGAGATATCAAGCTTCGATAGAAATAGCGTTGGAAAAATTCCTTACCGCAGGTGGATTTACTGCATTTACTACCAATTTTGAGGATTTAGGGAGCCTAAAACAACTTCCCGGATTAGCGGTGCAACGCCTAATGGCAAAGGGTTACGGCTTTGGCGGTGAGGGAGATTGGAAAACTTCTGCCCTCTTGCGAATAATTAAAAGCATGACGACTGGATCAATCGGAGGTAGCTCTTTTATGGAGGACTACACCTACCACTTTGGTCCAGGCGAACCAAAGGTATTGGGAGCGCACATGCTTGAGGTTTGCCCATCGATCACCACGCAAAAACCACGTTGCGAAATACACCCATTAGGAATCGGTGGCAAAGAGGATCCTGTGCGTCTTGTCTTTAATGCAACCCCATCTAAGGGACGCGTGGTTGGTCTAATGGACTTGGGTGATCGATTCCGAATAGTTTCAAACGATATAGAGATTGTACAACCAGATAAAGAATTAAAGAATCTTCCAGTAGCTTCAGCTGTCTGGAAACCTATGCCTTCATTAGCAACATCGGCAGAGTCATGGATCTATGCAGGAGGCTCGCATCACACCGTATTGAGCACCTCATTAGAAATTGAAACACTCAATGATTTTGCAAATATCTTAAATATTGAACACTTACATATTTCGGAAACAACAAACACTCAGGATTTTCAAAGAGAAATTAGGTGGAATGGGGTTTATCACAAGCTTTCAAATAGTTCGAGAGCATAATGAAAAAATACAACCCAGATAAGCCCTTAAGAGTTTTAGTCCTTCCAGAAAAATTTAAAGGTAGTTTAAGCGCAATTGAAGCAGGTCGAATAATTGCGGAGACAATTTCTGCCACAACTGATAAATGGATAGTAGAAGTACAGCCTGTTGCTGATGGCGGGGATGGTTCGCTTGCGATTTTACTTGAAGATAATTTTGATGAAATTCCATTAACCTGCCAAGGCGCCCTTGGAGATGTGGATTTACGCAAATTTGGGATGCAAGGGAAGCATGCCTTCATTGAGCTCGCCGAAATTTGTGGAATTGGACTACTTGGCCAGAATAAATTAGAACCTTTCAGAGCTTCTACTTTTGGCTTAGGTGAGGCGTTTCGTGAAGCGATTAATCACGGTGCCGACCATGTCACCTTTTCTCTTGGTGGAAGCGCTTCTATTGATGGTGGGTTCGGATTTTTGTGCGCACTAGGCGCTCGAGGTTTTAATAACGATGGACACGAAGTTTCACCAGATTTAGATGGTTTAAGAAACTTAACATCAATTGATTTACAGGGAATTATAGAAATGTATAAACAAGTTAAAGTGACCGCACTTGTGGACGTTGACAATCCTTTGTGTGGTCCAAACGGCGCAGCGTATATTTACGGTTTACAAAAAGGTTTACAAGCGGGGGAGTTATATCAAGTAGATCTCGCCCTTAAAAATTGGTCACAGTTATTATCATCTCAAACAGATGGTGAAACCCTAGATACCAAAGGATTGGGTGCAGCCGGTGGGGTTCCACTGGCCTTAGTAAGAGTCTTTGGGTCACCAGTTATCTCAGGCTCTGATTGGTTTATAGAAGAGTTGGACATCAAGAACAAAATAAGGCACGCTGATTTGGTAATAACAACTGAAGGAAAATTTGATGCCCAATCGACTATGGGAAAAATTACTGGGAAAATTATCAAGGAGTCTCGTGATTCGGCCAGAGATTGCATCGTGATAGCTGGCGTTATTGAGAATATCCAGCTGCTTGCGCAGCAGGCCGGCTTTATTTCAATGAGCGATCTTGCGGGTGGTGTGCAAGCTTCATTGGATGATCCAAAAGGGTGGCTAACTAAAGCTACAGCCTTATTATTTGAAAGGATCTAAAGGGTAAACCTCGGGTTAAGAGTGTCAAGCGGAGCAAGCCAATGAATTGTGCAGGCCTGTAAGCGCTGTTCACCCGCTCGATGCTAAGCCGTTACCTTTGGCCCTTAGAAATTCCCGTGAGTCTCTGATTAGATTGCGCCATGAAACAAACTCTCGTATCCCGCAAATTCACAGGCTTTGGCGCACTTGCCACGGCCGTTGCCGTATTAGTCTCCCTACTAATCCCTTCAGCACACGCAGCGACATATTCACTGCCAGGTGCACCGACAAATGTCACTTCATATCTTGGCGCTAAAGGCGTCGTTGTTAAATGGACTCCATCTGATTCTGTCGTTCCAGCGATCACAGGTTATGTAGTTTCAGCTGGCGCTGGTTCATGCCCGATCTTTGTTTCCGCATCGAATCACTCAACGATTACGATGCCAGTTGTTGCAGGTCAACCTGGAGGAACACCTACAGTGCAAGCAGTTAATGCATATGGTTTTTCAAAGCCAACTGCATCAAAGAGCACATACACAGCTGCGCAGCTTGCAACTGTAGTAACAGGCTTAGCAAAGTCAGTTCAAGTTTTGCAGTTCAGCGATCTACACGGTGCAATTGAAGTCGGAAGCTCGTTCGGCACACCACTTCTAGTCAGCAACTTTGAAGCAGATCGTAAAGCTGCAGCTGCGACTATCACCGTTTCATCGGGTGACAACATCGGTGCCGCACCACCAATTTCAACCGAGTTTGAAGAAATGCCAACTATTGAGTCAATGAACTTAATGAAGGTTGATGCTTCAACATTTGGTAACCATGAACACGATCGCAGCCTTGCTCACGTACAAAAGGTTATTGGTGCATCTGATTTCCAGTGGGTAGTTTCTAACTATCCAGCATCATCACTGGCAGTGCTTAAGTCAGGTGCTAAGCAAGCTAAGTCATACACAATTATTGAACGTGGCGGAATTAAGATTGGCATCGTGGGTTCAAATACCCCAGAGACAATCGAGCAGGTATTTCCTGGCAACCTTGATTACATCGATGCCAATGGCAAAAAAGCCACTATCGAAATCGATCCAGGCGTAGTTGGAATCAACAAAGCAATTGTTGAGGCTAAAGCAGCAGGTGCAGAAATTGTCGTTGCACTCATCCACCAAGGATGGCTAGAGAACGCCGATGGTGTTGCAAAGGGTCTATATAACAGCCTGGCATCACAGATTAAGGGCGCAACTGTTATCTACGGCGGCCACAGCCACCAGACTTTCTCAACAATCATTCCTCCAACAAGTCGAACAGCACCAGTACTTCTTGGTGAAGTTCGTAACGCTGGTGTTGAGTACACACGTTCACAAATCTGTATCAACAACGGCAAAGTTGTTGGAGTCTCTCTTCAAAATGTTTTGAAGGCGGCAACACCAACTATTAATACTGGCGTCGTCAGCACGGTTACAACTCAAGATGCAACTGCAGCCGCCCTCATTAAGAAGTACAAGGATCAACTCACTGGAAAACTTGATATCAAAATTGGTTCAGTATCCGGCGTATTCCCACGTGGCGGAACACCTGCAGTAGAGCGCTCGGGTGAGAACCCAATGGGTGATTACATTGCAGATCTTCTACGGGCTAAGTACAAGACTGACTTTGCACTTTCAAATGGTGGCGGAATCCGCGATACATTCCCTGCAAAGACTTATATTCCTGCAGATACCAAACTAGTGCGTACTGGTACTGGCGCTCTGGATGTAACGCTGGGCGACGCTCTAACTGTTTACCCATTCGGTAATCAGGTTGCAACAACAGTTGTAACTGGAGCAAATCTTTGGGCAGCACTTGAGAACGGCGTGGGCGGAAACTATCCTGCCGATGGTCGCTTCCCACAAGTATCTGGATTCAAATTCACATTTGATTCTTCAAAGCCTCTTGGAAGCCGCATCGTCTCTGTAACTAAGAACGATGGAACAGCTATTCCAAAGGATTCAACTGTCTACACACTCACAACTCTTGACTACATCATTTATGGTGGAGATGGATATGTGAATGTATTCTCACCAACCCAAGCCAAGGTTTTCGGCGCACTACTTGATGTATTTGTAGATGCACTGAAGGCCGATATGGCAGCTGGAAAGGTCACCCAAGTTCCGGCCCTTGATGGTCGCGTGAAGAAGGTTGGCTAAAAAAGTAATCTGATCACAAAGGGCGCCTGTTGATTCAGGCGCCCTTTGTGCTTTATTTACGCTGGTTTTGGGGCTCAATAAAAAGAAGGTACTATTCGCAGGTTAAACAAAACTACATAAGCGCGCGTAGCTCAACGGATAGAGCATCTGACTACGGATCAGAAGGTTAGGGGTTCGAATCCCTTCGCGCGCACAAGTCAAGCCTCGGGTGCCTTTCACACCCGGGGCTTTTCTTCTTTTAAATTTATCTAAGCACGCAGAGAAAAATATTGGTCATCAAGTAGTCTTGAGAGGTGAAGATATTACTAACCGGCTTTGAACCTTTTGGTAATTCATCTCTAAACCCTTCGGGGGAGATCGTTAAAGCGATCAAAGCCGAAAACATTATTGGCGAGATACTTCCTGTGGTCTTTGGGCAATCCTCACAAATGCTCAAAGACTTAATTTCGCTCCATAAGCCTGACGTGGTTGTGTGTTTAGGACAAGCCGAGGGCCGTCATGCGATTACGCCAGAGCGAGTTGCAGTCAATCTAGATGATGCACGGATTGCAGATAATGCAGGCAACATGCCCGCTGATCAATTAATCATTGATGGTGGGCCAGCTGCATATTTCTCAACACTTCCAGTTAAAGAGATGGTTGGGGCAATGAAGAGCGCAGGCGTGCCGGCAGCAGTTTCAATGAGTGCCGGAACTTTTGTCTGTAATCACTTGTTCTATGCTTTACAACACCAGTTAGCAGGCAGCACTGTGCGAAGTGGATTTATACACGTGCCATTGATGGATGAACAGCGCTTTGAATTTTCTGGTTTACCATCCATGCCATTAGCCCAAATGGTTGCAGGCGTGCAAGCTTGTTTGAAGCTTTTAAGCGCGTAGAGCTTTAGCAAAAGACAAGAAGTCTTCAACTAATAAATCTACTTCACGCTGACCATGTGCAAGTGAAATCAACCACTGCTCATCCAGGCCTGGGGGCGTGATAATGCCGCGATTAAGTGAGTACAGCCACGATAATTCTGCAATTGCAAAATCCGTTTCTTTGTAATCACGGTAATTGCGTAATGGAGTAGTTGACCAAGTAATGCAACCCTTCACACCAAACCCAACAGTGTGTGCGGGTAACTGGTACTCGTCAATAATTACATTAATACGATTGAGTGCCTGTTGATTAAATGCCTCGGCGACTGCAAGAGTTTCTTTTGTACAGATTTTGTCGACAGCGCGAATACCTGCCATTGCAAGGGGATTACCGTTGAAAGTACCAAAGTGAGCCATTTTCCCATTAGTCACAAAATCCATGTACTTCTTTTTCCCACCAAAAGCGGCCAAAGTAAGTCCGCCACCAATTGATTTAGCGAGCGTAATTAAATCTGGGATTACGCCAAGTCGTTGCGCTGCACCTTGATGGCCAGCGGTTAATCCCGTTTTAACTTCATCAAAGATTAAAACAACGTTGTATTCATCGCAGAGTTCACGAACACGCTCAAGGTAGCCTGCATCAGGTAGAACAATGCCAAGATTTTCCATAACCGGTTCAACAATGAAGCAAGCAATCTTTGATGCATGCTTTTCAAATATACGTTGAAGAGATGCTGCATCGTTGTACGAGACAACATAGATATCTCCAGGCACGATGCCAGCAGGCACGTGTGCAATTGGATCCTCTATGTCGCCAATTTCATCAACGGGTGGCTTGCTGGAGACAACAAACGGGTCATAGCTGCCGTGATAACCGCCTTCAACCTTAAGAATTCCATTTTTCCCAGTCGCTGCACGCGCAGTACGAACGGCATACATGGTTGATTCAGTACCACTGTTAGTAAAGCGAACTTGATCTATAACAAAGCGTCGACAGATTCGCTCTGCGGCATCCGTTGAGATTGGTGACGGTGTAACGAAGAGCATGCCCGTTTCAAGGGAGTTCTTAACCTCTTCAACCACGGTTGGGTTTAAGTGACCGGCCAACATGGCACCAAAGCCCATTGAGAGGTCTAAAAGTTCGCGGCCATCTACATCGGTCATCCAAGCGCCTTTAGCGCTGACAATTGAGATTGGATAGGGATCCCAGTGTTGGAAACTTGAGGTCACACCTAAGGGCAGGGATTTAAAGGATCGCCGGCTTTCTTCGGCGCTCTTTCCTGTCTTTTTTGTAAATAACTCCCATTCGGATTTCAGGAGTTCGGCAACTCTTTCAGGTGGAATTTCGACTGAAGTTGTAGGGACAAATCTAAAAGTTTCCTTGTGATTAGTTTGTGTAATCATTGTAAAGCTTGTACGGCAAAGGTTTCAGCGTTTGAAACTCGTTTGAGAAGTACTCTCCCGGTTCGGTTTTTTAGTTCTTACGAACTAAGGTTTAAGTATCTCATGCCGTTTTTTAAATGCAACCCCCGAAACTCCTTGATTTTACAAGGGGAAAAATAATTTATTTCATAAAAAGTGCATTTAAACGTTTAGTTGTAAAGAAAAGTCCACAAACAATCATTATTACAAAATAAAGGGCATGGCCGAATAACCCCACATTTATATGACCAAGGCACAAGCCGCGGACTAAATTAATTGCGTGGGTTAGGGGTAAGAGATTTACTGTGAACTGTAACCATTCAGGAAAGACCGTTAGAGGGTAAAAAGAGCCGGAAAAAAGAAACATGGGTAATAAAAATACGTTGATGATTTCCAGTTGTTGGAAGGACTTCATGTACGACGTTACTGCCATTCCGCATGAAGCGAATCCGAAGGCAATTAAAACCGCTGCAGGAATAGCAAGTAAACCCCACAAGCTAGGGATCAATCCCAATGGTGCAACTACTGCCATAAACGCACAGGCATACGAAAAGCCTCGAAGAAGGGCCCAACCAATCTCTCCCAATGCAACATCTAGTGGGCCCATCGATGTTGCAAGCATGCCGTGGTAAATACGATCATGATTTAACTTAAAGAAAACATTCATGGTTGAGTCATAAATCGCGCCATTCATAGCACTTGTTGCCAAGAGCGCTGGAGCGATAAAAACGGCGTATTTAATGCTTTCATTACCAACCGTTATAGTCGGCAACAGTTTTCCAATTCCATAACCAAATGAAAGCAAGTAAAGAACCGGCTCAACGAAGCCAGATAAAACAATCATCCATGTTGAGGATTTAAAGGCGATAAATCCGCGCTCAAGTAGTTGGGGTACTCGACCCGAGTAATAACGCTCACCTCTCTTACCGACGCGAGCTTCGGCGATAGCTACAGCCATAGGAATAAACATCTACTTAGCCAACCTTTTAGTAAACAATCGGGCAGAGAGTATCAATCCACTGACAAGCATGGTTACCAGAACGGCAAAATGTACCCACATCAACGTCGGAGAGATGGCATGACCGTACGTTAAGTAACGACCTAGTTCAGTTGCATGCCACAAAGGTGAAATCCAGCCGATCCACTGCAAGAAGAAGGGCATAGAAGTTAAGGGAAAGAAAGTGCCGGAGAATAAAAAGAGTGGCATCATGATAAATCGGCCCAAAACTACAAAGAAGTAGTTCTCATCCTCGAGTTTTGCCGCCACAGATTGCATTAGTGCACCAAAAGATGCACCAGCAAAGATTGATGTTGGAATCGCAAGCCACGCACGTGGTGATTCAAGTGCACCAAAAGCCCACATCACTCCAAAATAAAGTAAGACCGTATAAAACGCACGAAAGAGTGCGGCCAAGAAAACTCCGATTGATATTTGTGCGCCGCTTAAAGGCGTGGAGTTCATGGAATAAAAGGTTCTATTCCATTTAAAACCTTCAATGGTTGGGAACACGGTTTCATCCATTGTTCCTTGAATTGCAGCTTGGGCGAGCAGAGCAGGAGCTAGAAAAGTTAGGTATTTAACGCCATCTACGCCGGCCGGCCCAACGCTCTTATCAATCAGGCCGCCTAAGCCAATTCCAACTGAAATTAAATATAAAACTGGGTTAGCGATGGCGATTGCAAAAATAATCCCAAGCCACTTCACCATTGTTCGAATGCGAGCTTCGGCGACGTAGAGCGCACCACGAGATCGAGTCTTTGCCGCATCTATTAGTTGTAACGATCCTTGGCGAACGGTTGGGATACTCATTATTCGATCAAAGTTCTTCCGGTGAGTCGCAAGAAAACATCTTCCAAAGAACTACGACGTACAAGTGATGTTTTAGGATGAAGCCCACTTGCATAAATCTTTTCAAGAAGTGCTTCGCCATCCTCGGTATACATAAGAACTCGATCAGGTAGCTCTTCAATTCGCTCGCACATTGCGCGTAATTTGTCCGCTACCTCTTGATTGCGGTCAGAACCAAAACGAACCTCGAGAACTTCTTTTGTAGAGTAGTCCTTAATCAAGGAAGCCGGGCTACCTTCAGCCATAATGCTGCCCTTATCCATCACTATTAAGCGATCGCATAACTGCTCAGCTTCATCCATAAAGTGAGTTGTAATAACTAACGTAACACCCTGTTCTTTTAATCTAAATAAACGATCCCATAAAATATGTCGGGCTTGTGGATCTAAGCCAGTCGTAGGCTCATCCAACATTAAAATTTCTGGTTCACTAACTAACGCTCTCGCAATAGTTAGGCGTCGTTTCATTCCTCCGCTGAGGGCTTCAACTTTTGCATCACGTTTTTCCTCTAACTGTGCGAAAGTTAGAAGCTCTTCGATTTTGCCCTTTACAAATTTGCGTGGCAGGCCGAAGTAACGCCCATAGATATAAAGGTTTTCAGAAACACTCAAATGCATATCCAGACTGTCTTGCTGTGGAACTACACCTAAATGCGCACGGATTTGTGGCCCATTTAGTTCAGGATCTTTTCCTAGAATTGTTAAGTCACCGGCGTTGCGTTGTGACGTTGCACCGATCATGCGCATGACCGTTGATTTTCCAGCACCATTTGGGCCTAAAAGGCCAAAGGATTCGCCCTTGCTGACATCGAAGTCGATGCCGTTGACAGCAGTGAAGTCACCGAACTTTTTCGTTAAACCACGGGCCGAAATAAGGTATTCAGACATGGACTCATCTTACCTGAGTATAGTTTGCACACGTGCGCTTCATAAATAACCCAACTCATGATCTGACTTACGATGATGTTTTCATGGTGCCCAGCGCATCTGAACTCTCTAGTCGAATGGATGTTGATTTAGCATCTAGCGATGGGTCAGGAACAACAATCCCGCTGGTAGTTGCCAATATGACGGCGGTATCAGGGCGTCGAATGGCCGAGACAATTGCACGCCGTGGTGGCATTGCGGTTATTCCACAAGATATTCCACTGGCAGTTGTTGACAGTGTTATTTCATGGGTGAAATCACGCCATACTTTCTTTGATACTCCTTTAACCCTTAATTCTCATCAAACCGTAGCTGACGCGGTGAGCTTGTTACATAAGCGTGCACACGGGGCGATTGTTGTTGTAGATGCAGGTAAGCCCCTTGGCATAGTTACAGAAGAGGATTGCAAAGGCGTCGACCGATTTACTCAACTACATCAAGTGATGAGCAAAGAGTTAGTAACGATGGCAGATGGATTAGACGCGCGTGCGGCCTTTGAATTCCTTAATACCCACCGTCATAAATTAGCTCCTGTTGTTTCACCTAGCGGTGACCTTGTTGGCATTATGACCCGCATTGGTGCATTGCGTGGAACTTTATACTCACCTGCTGTAGATAAAAACAACAAACTTCGAGTCGCCGCTGCCGTTGGGATTAATGGTGATGTTGCGGCTAAAGCTGCTGCACTTATTGAATCAGGCGCAGATGTATTAGTAGTAGATACCGCTCACGGACACCAAAAGAAAATGATTGAAGCGTTGCATGCGATTAGATCGCTAGGTGTTTCTATACCTATCGTTGCCGGAAATGTTGTGACCGCCGACGGAACAAGGGATTTAATTGCTGCTGGAGCGACAATTGTGAAGGTTGGCGTTGGTCCAGGTGCAATGTGTACAACACGTATGCAGACTGGTGTTGGAAGACCACAGTTTTCAGCGGTCCTAGAGTGTGCAACCGAAGCCAAAAAACATGGCGCACATGTTTGGGCCGATGGCGGTGTGCGCCATCCGCGCGATGTCGCATTAGCCCTTGCTGCAGGGGCCGCACAAGTCATGATTGGCTCCTGGTTTGCCGGTACATATGAATCACCCGGCGACTTACAAAGCGATGTAAATGGGAAGTTATTTAAAGAGTCATTTGGAATGGCATCGGCACGAGCAGTTGCTGCACGCACAACCGGTGAAGATGCCTTTGATCGCGCCAGAAAAGCCTTATTTGAAGAGGGCATTTCAACGTCTCGGATGTACTTAAATCCACAGCGCCCAGGTGTTGAGGATTTACTAGATGAAATTATTGCCGGACTTCGTTCATCATGTACTTACGCCAGCGCTCGCACACTAGAAGAGTTTGCCGACCGCGCAGTCATTGGTATTCAATCATCAGCTGGTTATGCAGAAGGTCGCCCACTACATTCATCCTGGGGCAATTAATTATTTAAGGTTTTAACTGCTCCACCGTTAGTTAATTCAATTAAGTCTGCGCGCTTACCAACTTCAATGCTACCGACATCGACTAACCCAATTCGATGCGCAGGAAGTGTCGAGACGGCATAGCTCGCTTCGGCAATTGAAAACCCAAAGTTATTTATCAGATTTAAAAATGCACGATCCATCGTTAAGGTGCTACCTGCTAACGAGTTATTGGAAACAAGGCGAGCAATACCATCCTCAACACGGACTCCAAGTTTTCCAATCGTGTAATCGCCACCGCTAGTGCCAGCAGCTGACATTGCGTCGGTAATCGCGATAATTCTCTTCGGCGCTGCTTTCAATATTGATGAAACATCTGCAGTATTGACATGAACACCATCAAGGATTAACTCAAGCGCAATTTCTGAATCAGCTAGCGCCACAGAAGAGATATTTTCACCCGTGTTGAGTTTAGGCATCCCATTATTAAAGTGGGTGATTATCGTCGCCCCAGCAGCAATTGCATCACGCGTAGTTTGTGCGTTAGCTCCAGTGTGGCCCAAAGCAACCGTTATGCCTTTGCTCACTAAGAATTTAATAACGGCTAGTGCGCCATCTAGTTCGGGGGCAATCGTCACCATTCGGATAGTGCCGTTAGAAGCCTCAATTAATCGCGTCAACTCTTCAACGGTAGGGGTTTTTAAAAGCGCTGGATCATGTGCACCGCAATGTGATTGTGCGAGATATGGCCCCTCAAGATGTATACCTTTGACAGCGCTGTTGTTGATGAAGGGAAGAAGTGTCGCAATCTGCGCAAGCAAACTTTCAATTGGCTCAGAAACTAAGCTTGCAAGCATTGAGGTAGTTCCATGCTTAGAGTGGGTAGAAATCACCGTTTCGATATCGGCTGGATTGGTTGCAGAGAAATAAAATCCACCAGCGCCATGTGTATGTATATCTACAAAGCCAGGGATAAGGGTTCCGGCAACAGTAATAGGTGAATCACTATTACTTTCGATCGATGTAATAACTCCGTTACTAACTCCAATAGAAACCCGATTTTCTAGCTCTCCTGCTATTAAGGCTTGGGCTGCAACTAAGTTCACGCCTTGAGTCTAATTCACTGCGGCATTTGGGTAGGCTAAGGCGCATGTCCAAGCCAACAATCATTCTCGCGACCAGCAACGGCGTTGGGATGGGCCATCTTGCGCGCGCTAGTGCGGTTGCGCTTGCTTTGAAAGATATCGCTAACCCAATAATTGTTTCAATGGCTGGTGGAATCGCTGAGATTCCTTCATTCATGGGTATTCGTTGTGAATATATTCCAGGTAGAGATCGTTTGTGGATGTCACGAGAAAAATGGGACACATATTTATGCGACCGCCTCTTGGCACTGATTGAAGAAACCGATGCAAAAGTCTTATCTTTTGATGGCGTAGTCCCTTATCCAGGTGTGATTGCAACCAAGAACGCTAATCCTGCGTTAAAACTTGTCTGGGTCCGCCGAGGTTTGTGGCAAAAGAAACCACAGCGATTTATTTTAGGTTTGCAAGCAGCCATGATGGATACAGTAATTGAACCGGGTGATATAGCGCGTGCGTATGACTTTGGTCCGACATCAAAGCGCAAGGATGCTGTATTAACTTCTCCAGTTTCATTATTTAGAAAAGAGGATGCGCTCTCACGCGATGATGCACGCCGCGCAATGGGATTAGATTTAAACCGCCCTGTTGCCTTAGTTCAGCTTGGTACTGGCGATAGCGATGTGAACCATAAAATGACTGCAGCTTTGGAAGGTCTCATTGGTTGGAAGGATTTGCAAGTTGTTCTAACGAAAGCCCCAATCGATAAAGATGGAAACTCACTAGCGCCAACTGGTCTTGATATTAAAGTGGCGCGATATTTTCCTTTAGCGAAAGTGTTACACGCCTTTGATGCTGGAATTTGTGCAACTGGCTACAACGGAGTTCATGAGCTTCTACCTGCTCAAGTTCCAACAGTCTTTGTATCTAACATCAGAGGCACTGATGATCAAGAAGCTCGCGCACGTTGGTGCCATGATTTTGGCTTTGCATTAAGAGCCGACCAAGCAGATTTGGCTGATATTACAAAGACAGTCAGGCAGTTACAAGACCCACAAGTACGTGCAGCTTTATCTGCACAATGCGCCGAGCTACCTAATACAACCGGTGGAGAAGAGATTGCAAAAATTCTTTGTGCACTGGCAGCCGAGACAAAAGCACTTAATCCAAAAACATTAACCTTTAAGCGGTTGATTATCCAAGACCATATTAATCGCGGTTTACGTCACGTTGCTAACTTAGGTATTCGCAGGTTAGCTCTTGTTTATCGATTTATAAATCCTCATATTGTTGGACAAATAACAGCACAAGAGTCGCCAGTATTCGGTGATTCGACTCAACCAGAACAACTCCGTGAACTGATCAAATCTGCGACTCGTTTTGAGCACTTAATTTCAGGTTCTTCTCAGGCATATAGGCAGCGCAGAGAAGACATTGCAAAGGCCGCTTATGGGGACTTAGTGGAGATAATTAAGAAGTAATTATTCCTCGATCATTTTTTCTAGTTTATTTTTCAAAAACATAACGGCAGTAATGACAACAACTAAAAAGAAAATTGCCCAATACTTTAGATACTTTTCGAGTACATGAAGTGAATTCGCGAATTCATAGCCAAGAACAATAACTGTTGAGCTAAATACGATTCCGCCCGCTGCGTTCCATTTCAAAAAAGTACGATAAGGAACCTTATTCATTCCAGCTAAAGCTGGCACTAAAGCACGAAGCAAAGCCTGCGCGCGACCAAAAAAGATCGCTCCACCGTGGTATTTAGCAAATATATGTTCAGCGAGCTTCCATCGTTTTTCACCGACGAATTTTCCAAACTGAGTTGTTTTAATTCTGGGACCAAAGTGTTTTCCAACTTCATAACCAACTGAGTCTCCAGCAACTGCCCCAACAATCGCACAGATAATAAAGAGCCATAGCGGCCACACTTTAGAGTGGGCGAGTACTCCACCAATAAGAAGTGAGGTTTCGCCTGGAAGTATAAAACCCACGAAAGCAGCAGCTTCAGCGAATGCAAGTAAAATTAATAAAATAAAGAGTGGAACTTGCAGGTTATTTGCAACAAGCCAATCTGCAGCGCTATGTATCCATCCCGACATGCGCTAACTGTAGCGGTGGATTACGATACTCCGATGATGCGAGCAATTACTTCTGTAGATATTCACCCTTTGTTTGCTGAACGACGTAGCCCTCGCACTTTTGATGAAGTAGCCACCATCCCCACTACAGATCTTTTAGCGATATTGGAAGCGGCGCGTTGGTCACCTTCTTCGAGCAACAATCAACCGTGGCGCTTTTTAGTTGGACAACGCGGCGACGAAGTATTCAATGGGATTTTGCAGACGTTAGTCTCTTTTAATCAAGGCTGGGCTTTTAGAGCATCGGCTTTAATTTTGGTTACTGGAGTAAATCGCCGTCCCGATGGCGCAGTTAACGCTGGATATCAATACGACTGCGGCTTATCGGCAGCCCAATTAACTCTTGAAGCACATAGTCGCGGTTATGCCGCACATCAAATGGGCGGTTTTGATAAAGCACAAGCCGCAGAGATCTTTGAATTAAGTGAAGAGCTAACACCCGTCATAGCGATAGCCATAGGCCAAGAAGGCTCTATTGATCAACTAGATGAAGATATGGCGGCACGTGAGAAGGCACCGCGCACACGTAAAGAGTTATCAGAACTAGTTCTACGAGGACTACCACGCTAAAAACGCGAGCGAATCTCCCAAAGATCTTTAAATACAGGATTAAATAGAGTGCTTGATAAATACTCAACTCCACTAGATCCACCACTACCCATTTTATGGCCGATGGTTCGTTCCACCATCTTCACATGGCGATAGCGCCACTCTTGAATACCTTCATCTATATCTAATAACCGCTCGCATACCCCAGCACTTTCTGGATCCTGGCGATGCACTTCTAGCAAAACATCTTGCACCGCAAGATTAGCTTCGTAAGCTACAGATCTATCTCGATTTAATACATCCGTTGGAATAGCATGACCGCGCTGTGCTAAATAAGCCAAGGCTGAATCCCACACGGAGTTAGCTGAAGTAATTACCGCAATTTCCGCTTGAATATCTAGAGGCAGATGTCCTGCCATTTTATTATCGCGTCGTCCTAAAAGCGCTTCAACTTTTCTAAACTGTGCTGATTGAAAACCGCTAGAAGAGGATAAATAGGAACGAAATGCGTTGAATTGTAATGGTGTCATGGTTTCTAAAATATCAATTTGTGTCACACAGACTTTCATGATGGTGCGAATTCTTCCAAGTATTGCAAGCGAATAATGCGTATCACCAGATTCCATAGCTCGTTGTGCTTGTAGAAATTCATGAATAATCTGTTTAAACCAAAGCTCGTATGTTTGGTGAATAATAATAAAAAGCATTTCGTCATGCTCGGGACCAACTGAAAGGGGTCGCTGTAAACTGAGTAGTTCATCTACAGCTAAGTATGAGGTGTAAGTGAGTGCTGAATCGAAGTTATCGCTCATGTGACTCTAGAACCCCCGTCTTTGACTGTTTTATATGCCCCAGAATCAATTAAATCTCGCATGCGGGCGAAGCCATCCCATACTTCTACGTAAGATGTTGCAAGTGGTGAAATTGCCAATCGAATCGAATTAGGTGTTCGGTAGTCAGGAATAACGTGGGAAATCTGGCGAAGTGCAACACAAATTTGTGCAGCATCCGGATGGACCAAAGAGATGTGACCACCTCGTTCTTGTGGATCACGCGAAGTATTGAGCGTAAGTCCGAGCGGTGCTAACCAAGCATCAAATAGTTCAATCATCATCTGGGTGCCGATGGCTGCCTTAGCTTCGATTTCGTCAATACCTGCCTCTTTAATCATGGAGAAAGCGGTCTGTACGCAGCGAATACCCATTAACGATGGACTTGCAATTTGAAAGCCACGTATTCCTTCGGCTTTTTCAAAGTGTGGCCCCATTTCAAACTGTGCGCCTTGGGCAAACCATCCTTGGATAGGGACTTGTAACTCTTTTTGAATTCGCTTACTTACATATAGCCAAGCAGGTGAACCTGGACCTGAGTTGCCGTATTTATAAGTACACCCGACACACAAATCAACACCGTTTGCATCAAGATTTAAATTAATGGCACCAACAGCATGGCTGGCATCCCACACAACTAATCCACCAATGGCGCGCACTTGATCGGTAATAGCTTTTATGTCGGTGCGCGCACCAGATCTATACTGAATTACTTCTAATGTAACAAGTGCGACGTCATCATTGAGATAAGGCGCTAATATTTCTGGAGTAATTCGCTCGTGAGCTGCCCGTGAAGAGTCTTCATTATTAATAAGTACAAGATTTAAGTTGAACTGTTTAGCAATTCCATCCAGAATATAACGATCTGTAGGAAAATTAGCGACATCCGTAATTATCGTCTTGCGGCCAGGGCGTGCATGAATCGCAGCTAAACACAGCTGATAAAAATTAACAGAAGTTGTGTCGCACACCAATGTTTGACCTGGCCCAGCCCCTAATGCCGCAGCTGCAAGCAGGTCTCCAGTTGGCTGAGCTTCATCCACCCAATGTCCCCAGCCAGTAACAACTTCAGGGCCCCATTCATGTGTCATGAAGTCATTGATCGCAGTGATCGTTGCCTTCGGAAGACGGCCCAATGAATTGCCATCTAGATAACATAATTCTGGATCCGAGACCACAAACTGGAGCTTGTAATGGGCTAGTGGGTCATTTCTATCTAGCTCCAGCGCGTATTCGCGGTCAGTCACATTCATGGATGAAAGGTACGCTCTCCCATCATGGCGCGCAATGTTGTAAATATCGAAGAGGTGTCCAAAGCCTTTGATATTAAAGAGCTATTAATTGCCGTATCCCTAGGCGTATCTGAAGGCGATCGCATTGGAATCGTGGGTCGAAATGGCAGCGGTAAAAGTACTTTGATGAAAGTTATCGCCGGTATTGAAGCACCAGATTCAGGACGAGTAACAAAATCAAACTCTGCACGCATTGGAATTCTTTCGCAGGTTGACTTCGAAAATCCTGAAAGCACTGTGGGCGAAGTTGTATTGGGAGATACCGCAAAACACGAATGGGCGAGTGAGCCAAATATCCGTGAAGTATTTACTGGCTTATTCGGCAGTTTTGATGACCACATCTTTGATCGTAAATTTGGTCAATTATCGGGTGGTGAGCGTAGACGTGTTGGTTTAGCAAAACTACTAATCAACGAGCTAGATCTAATTTTATTAGATGAACCTACTAACCATTTAGATGTTGAAGGTGTTGCTTGGCTTGCCAAGTACATTAATAATCAAAAAGGTTTGGCAGTTACGGTTGTCACTCACGATCGTTGGTTTCTAGATGCAGTCACAGTTAAGACATGGGAAGTTGTTGAAGGAAAAGTTGAAGAGTATGAAGGCGGATACAGCGCATTTGTTTTAGCTAAAGCTGAACGCGCTCGCCAGACATCAGTTATGGATCAGCGCCGTAATATGTTAATCAAGAAAGAGCTTGCATGGCTGCGTCGTGGAGCGCCGGCACGAACAACTAAACCAAAGTTTCGAGTGGATGCCGCGAATGTATTAATTGCCGGAGAACCCGAACCGCGCAATCAGGGCGAGCTTTTAAAATTTGCTTTGAACCGTTTAGGAAAAACTGTGTATGAGGCACACCATGTCCAAGTAAAACTTGGGGATAATGAATTAATTGATGATCTGTATTGGAATATTGGCCCGGGCGATCGAATCGGCATTGTTGGTATTAACGGAGCTGGAAAAACAACGTTGATGCGGACACTTGTAGGTGAAATCCAGCCAACTGCCGGAAAGTTAGTTACAGGCGTAACTGTAAAACCTGCTTTTTTAACCCAGCACCTTGATGAGTTGGACCCAACCTGGCGTGTACTCGAAGCCGTTGAAAAGATTGCTAACCGTGTGGAATTAGGCGGTGGGCGAGAGCTTTCAGCCTCGCAATTATGTGAGCGCCTTGGCTTTGATCGCGAATCGCAGTGGACGCCAGTAGGTGATTTATCAGGTGGGGAAAGGCGTCGTCTGCAGTTAACCCGTCTATTAATGGATAGCCCCAACGTATTGCTGCTAGATGAACCGACAAATGATTTCGACATTGAGACATTGACTGAGCTTGAAGACTTGCTCGATAGTTATGGCGGAACCCTGATTGTTATTTCTCACGACAGGTATTTTTTAGAGCGAGTATGCGATCGATTTGTAGGGTTACTTGGCGATAAAGTTGTTCGAGATTTACCGCGCGGAGTTGATGAATATTTAGAGATGCGCGAGAGAGCAACTGCGTCCCAGGAAGCGGCTCCAAAAGAGAAGAAGAGTTCGAGCGCTGCCGAAGAACGCCAATTAAAAAAAGACAAAGTTCGCCTTGAGCGACAAATGGAAAAAGCTGATGCTCGAGTCGCAGAGTTACTTGCTCATCAGGAAGCTGCGGCATTTGAGCCTGAAAAATTAATCGAAATTACGAAAGAGTTACTGGCTGCACGCTCAGATAAAGACAAACTCGAAGAAGAGTGGCTTCAAGTAACCCTCCTGCTTGAAGGATAAGTTACAGTCATCTAATGCGCTTAGATCTGCTCGCTGCTCTTACGGGAGTAATGATTGCTATTCAATCTCGCGTGAATGGTGAACTTTCTTCCCAACTCAATAATGGCCTTGAAGCTGCAGTAGTTTCATTTGGTTCAGGTTTTGTACTCATTGCAGTTATTACATTAGTAAATCCCACAGTACGAGAAGGTGTCTCAAATCTGAGGTTAGCGGTCTCTCGCGGAGAGATTGCCCAATGGAAATTATTTGCCGGTGCCCTTGGTGGCAGTTTTGTAGCGATTCAAACTCAAGTCGTTCCCCTCATTGGGGTCGCCATCTTTTCTGTTGCCTCCATAGCTGGGCAGACAGCCATTTCGTTAGTCGTCGATCGCATAGGGCTTACGGGTGGTGGGAAAAAAGCCATAAATACTCGGCGTATTGTCGCCGCATCACTAACGGTAATTGCAGTAATTGTCTCAGTGGCCGATCGAATAGATGCAAGAAATCTCTCCGTAATCACTGTTATTGCAGGCTGCATTGCCGGTGCCATAGTTGGAATTCAGCGCGCACTTAATGGTCAGATTAATGAACACTCTCACCAAAGCTTTGCAACGTCACTTTTTAACTTTATTACTGGAACAAGTTTTTTAGGGCTTTTTATTCTTCTTGCAGTTGCCATGGGTAAGACACATTTTGTTGCTCTGCCATCTGGCCCCTGGTGGATTTACTCTGGTGGCGCGATAGGAGTAATTTTTATAGCTTTCACGTCAACAATTGTGCAGCACCTAGGCGTTCTAACTTTTACACTATTTAGTGTCGGGGGCCAATTAGTTGGCTCGCTAATTATTGATTTAGTCTCTCCAACAGATGGCGTTCATGTAAGTGCCTACCTTGTAACTGGAATAGTTATGACGTATGCAGGTGTTATTGCCGGTGGCGTAAGTAGTTCACGAGTGCGGAAACCAGCGAAGCACAAATAAAGAAAGTTGCAATTGCATAAGACCATGTTCTAACCCAGGGCAAAGTGGCTGCGTAGTAACCAGCAGTGGTGATTCCAACGCCCCACAGCAAAGCACCTAAAGCATTTGCCGAAAGAAATTTATAGTAATTCATCTTGGAAGCACCTGCGATTGGTGGGACAAAAGTTCTAATCCATGGGAAGAAGCGTGCGGCAACAACAGCCCACCACCCCGTATGTTCGTAAAAACGTTCGGATTGAGCAATCATTTTTTGCATTCGTGGGGATTTTCTTTTTTCTAGATAAGGACGCCCAACTAATCGACCTAAAACAAAGCCAATTTGATCGCCAAAAAATGCAGCAAGAAATATCACAGTGACGAGAACAAGAATGTTTACTTCGCTATGAGCCGCTGCCACAATACCGGCACTAAAGAGAATGGAATCCCCAGGTAGGAAAAAACCAATTAAAACACCTGTTTCAAAGAAAATCACCAAGCCGGTAACTAGGTAGATTAAAAATGGGGCTAGTGAGGATAACTGTGCATCAAAAGATGCGGCTAGCTCAATCACACGGATTTTTTGACCGCTGCAGCTACTGCTTTAGTCACATTTGGATCAAAGACACTTGGAACAATAAATGATGCATTTAACTGCTCAGGTGAAACACAATCTGCAATTGCTTCGGCTGCAGCAACTAATAGCTCATCTGTAATTTTACTTGCATTGGCATCAAGTAAACCTCGAAAGATTCCCGGGAACGCTAAAACATTATTGATTTGATTAGGTTGGTCACTTCGACCCGTAGCAACGACAGCTGCATATTTACGCGCAATCACTGGATCAATCTCTGGGTCAGGATTTGCAAGTGCAAAAATAATAGATTTAGGTGCCATCGATGCAGCATCAGATTCAGTGATGACATTTGGTGCGCTCACACCGATAAAGACATCGGCACCTGCCATAGCACCAGACATAGTTCCAGTGAAGTTCTCTGGATTGCTGTTATCGATAAACCATTGCTGCATGGCATCATCTGATTTCATTGCTTTACTGACTACACCGCTGTGATTAAAGCCAATAATATTTCTCGCGCCATTGAGTGTGAGTAGACGTGCAATAGCATTTCCAGCTGCGCCAACGCCACTGAGTACGATTTTTACATCACTTAAATTCTTATTAACTAGCTTAAGTGAGTTACGAAGTGCCGCTAGAACAACGATAGCTGTACCGTGTTGGTCATCATGAAAAACAGGTATGTCTAGAAGATCACGCAGGCGACGTTCGACCTCAAAGCATCGTGGAGCCGAGATATCTTCCAGATTGATTCCACCGTACACGGGCGCAATGAGCTGAACCGTACGAACAATTTCATCGACATCTTGAGTATCCAGACATACCGGCCATGCATCTACATCGGCAAAACGCTTAAATAAGGCGGCCTTACCTTCCATAACCGGCAGAGCCGCTGCGGGCCCAATGTTTCCTAGGCCTAAAACCGCTGATCCATCGGTAACTACGGCCACTGTATTGCGTTTAATGGTTAGGCGGCGCGCATCGGCTGGATCATCGACAATCGCTTGGCAAATTCGGGCGACGCCTGGCGTGTAAGCACGAGATAAATCATCACGTGTTTTTAGCGGAACTTTAGATTGAATTTCAATCTTGCCACCAAGGTGAAGTAAAAAAGTTCGATCACTAACTTTGCGAACCTTAAGATCTGGATTTTTCGACAGAGCCAAGGTTATTTCATCAGCATGACCCGAATTAACCGTGTCACACGTTATATCTATGACTACTTTTTCAATAAGAGATTCAACAACATCCAGCGCAGTGATAGTTGCTCCGGCTGTGGTAATAATTGTTGTTGCTAAAGCTACGGGTTGCGAACTTGGGGTACCTTCAACACGGATTGTAATTCCATATCCAGGGGATGTTGATGCCATTTATACCACTCCATACAATCTGTCTCCGGCGTCGCCTAAACCTGGAACTATGTATCCATTCTCATTTAACTTTTCATCCATCGCGCCAGTAACAATCGTGATTGGGACCTTGCTCCCAGCAAACTCTTTTTCAACCGCTGCGATACCTTCTGGTGCAGAAAGGATGCAAACCGCTGTGATGTCATTTGCGCCGAGATCAATTAAATAATGAAAAGCGGCAATCAATGTTCCGCCCGTTGCCAACATTGGGTCTAAAACAAACACCTGTCGCCCAGATAAATCCTCTGGAAGCCGATTTGCATAAGTGCTCGCCTGAAGAGTTTTTTCATCGCGTACCATGCCAAGGAAGCCAACTTCTGCTGTAGGAATTAACTTACTCATACCTTCAAGCATTCCAAGCCCAGCTCGCAGAATAGGAACTACGACCGGTCGAGGCTCAGCCATCTTCAACCCTTGGGTTTTTACAACTGGAGTTGTGATTGAAACACTGTGTGTACGAACGTCGCGTGTTGCTTCATAGGCAAGCAGAGTTACTAACTCTTCTACTAAGCGGCGAAAGGTAGGCGAATCTGTACGTTCGTCACGCAAAACCG
Source organism: Actinomycetota bacterium (assembly GCA_009702525.1). GTDB lineage: Bacteria > Actinomycetota > Actinomycetes > Nanopelagicales > Nanopelagicaceae > Planktophila. Next base: position 5,853 of record WLHW01000005.1, on the reverse strand, counting down.
TCAATTTATGGGCAATAAGCGGGTGGTTGGCAACATGTACTTTCATACCCCTTACCTTACAGGGCTTTCATTCTTTTCCAATGAGTGGAATTATGCTCGCATGCCCGAATTTGATGATGACCTTATTGAAGACATCGAAGAGTTCGACGTTTTAGAAGAAACTTCCGAGCCTACAAAAAAAGTAAGCGGCATCACAGATGAGTTCGATATCGCTGTAGCTGCTTGGCATGAAGACGGTCGCTGGACGCTAGGCCTACTTCCAGATCCAACAGATATTGCTCAAATAATTTCGAGTTTGAAGTCTCAACAAACAAATGGTGGAGCGATTGCACTAATTTCCATTGATGAAGAGTTCTTTATTTTAATTCGTGTACTCGGCACACATATTTCACTTTTCCTTAGTGATGCAACCTGTGCGCTCGATTATCCTGTCGCTGAAGAGCTAATAGAGATTGCTGATTTACAAACTCCAGAAGACGAAGATGAGCCTGCGCCTATTGGGCATATAGAGATTTTGGCAGATCTTGGCATGAGCAGTATGGAGCTTTTTGCATTATGTGATGATTCAGAATTATTTCCAGATGAACAATTAGAGGCGATTGCAAACCGACTTGGCTTCGGTGATCAGTTTGCAGAGTTATTAGACCTGTGAACGATGAAGAGTTAATGCAGCAAGCATTACTGGTTGCCCGGAAAGCCTTAGCTAGCGATGATGTACCAGTTGGCGCAATAATTGTTAACAAAATGGGTGAGATCATTGCCGTCGGCCATAACGAACGCGAACTACATAAAGATCCAACTGCTCATGCTGAAATAGTTGCGCTTCGCCGTGCAACAGAACTCAATAAAAGTTGGCGGCTAGAAGACCACACACTTGTTGTAACTCTTGAACCTTGTGCAATGTGTGCAGGAGCAATTGCACAGTCTCGAATTTCAACATTAGTTTTTGGAGCTTGGGATGAGAAAGCTGGTGCAGTGGGCTCAGTTTGGGACTTGTTACGTGATCCCCGGTCCTTATATAAGGTGGAAGTGCGGTCAGGCGTACGTGCTACCGAGTGCGCACAGTTACTTAAAGATTTTATACAAGGAGTTCGTACGAAGGATTAAGAATCACCATGGAGCCTTCTTCTTCACCAACCATGCCTTCAGCACGCATTTGCGAACCTACTTCAAGACCAGCAATCTCGCGGCGCCCCAAGAACTGCAGCGATACGCCGCCAGTTTCATCCCAGATCTCTACCTGAAGTGTTGGTGCAGAGCCGCGTGGAGCAGTCTTAATCGATGTCACTCGACCTTGAACTTGAGCTCGCTTGCGCCATTCGATTTCACTAATTGCAGTGATGTTTTCAGCGTAATGGCTAACAGGATCAATATTTATTGGCGCTACACGCTTTGGTTTTGGTGCGGGCTTAGCAGTTTTTGTAACCTCATGTGGCTGTCGTACTTCTAAAGTAGAACCAGATGCCAGGCGCTCAACGTCAAATGGAACAATTGTTGCAACCACTCGTGGCAATTGCGAAATAGGTGCAGCTATCTGTTCAGCAGTTTGATCGTGCAGTAAACGTCCCAAGAAACCAGAGTATGAACGCCGAGGTAAAAGAAGGGTCAACTCGACATCTTCTTTCTCGGTCATTCGAATTGCATAATCCAAAGTTGAGTTAGGTAAACGTCGATCCGGACAGTCAATAAGTTCGAGTGTGACGTCATCAAGTGCATCGGATAATGCCCAAGCTTTTTGAATCTCTTCTGCTCGACGATCATCGATAACAAAGTGAACGGCAGCTAAGTTGCGTGGATTTAAACTTCTTGCATATCGAATAGCACCAACAGTTGCGAGATCAACGTTGTCAACCAACACGGTCACATCATGTCGAGCAATCGAGGTTGCTCGCTCATGTTCACGCTTAACCGAAAGAGCTTCTTGTTCGCGTGTGTACTGGCGGCGAAGGCGCAAGAATGTCATTACAAGTATTGGGGCAGTTACGAGCACTAACCACGCACCTTCAGTAAATTTAACTACAGCAAAAATAATGACAACGAAGAAAGAGATAGAGCCAGAAAGGGCGTTGATAAATACTTTTGCTTTCCAAGCCCCAGTCCTATTGCGCAATGCATGACGGGTCATTCCAAAACCTGCTAAACAAAAACCGGTGAAAACACCCAAGGCGTAGAAAGCAACTAAATGCTCAACCGAACCCGCAGTGAAGAGAACTAAGAAGATTCCACCACCCGATAGAAGAATAATTCCGTTTGAGAAAGCTAAGCGGTGCCCACGCTTTGTAAGTTGGCGGGGTAGGTAGCCATCGGATGCGACGAAATTAACCAAGATCGGGAAAGCGCTATAAGTGGTGTTAGCGCCGGCAAAGAGAATTAACATCGTTGCCAGCTGAACCATGACGAACATAGTTTGACCAAATACGCCATTACCAACAATAGTTTTAGCGATTTGGGAAATAACTGTTGGAGTTCCAGACTCATATGGCATCGCATGGATCTTGTGTGCAAACCATGAGACTCCAAGAACCAGAGTTCCAAGCAGACCGCTCATTACGAAGAGCGTTCGACGAGCATTTACGTGTTCAGGTTGTTGGAAGAGGGCTACACCATCAGAAATCGCTTCTAAGCCGGTTAATGATGAGCCACCATTAGCAAAAGCGCGAAGCAAGATGAATATGGCCGCAGCAGTTAGCAAGCCATGGCTTTCCCCGACAGCAATTGCACCAGGTTGAGAAGTACTTAATGTCTCCAAGGTCCCAGTGAATGCCTTATATATTCCCATTCCAAAAACTATAAACATGCAACCAACAAAGAAATAAGTAGGAAGAGCAAACGCTTTACCAGCCTCTTTTACCCCGCGTAAATTGCCATAGGTAAGAACGCCAATTACTAATAAAATCATTGGAATCTTCGCTGGAGACATACTTGGAAACGTTGAAATAATTGCGGCTACACCAGCTGCTGATTGAATTGCAACAGTGACTATGTAATCCAGCATTAAAGCAACAGCTGCTATTTGTGCAACAACGGGCCCAAAGTTATCTCGTGAAACAATGTAAGCGCCACCAGTTTTAGTGTAAACATTAATTACATTCCGATAGGAGAGCGTAATGATGGTCAAGATGACAAGTACAACTGCCGTCATCGGCATCAAAATTGAAAATGCTGCTAAGCCAAATGCTGGCAGTAATGCAATAAGAATTTGCTCAGATCCGTATGCTGAAGATGAAATACAATCTGATGACAGGATTCCAAGGGCGTAGCGTTTGCTTAATCGTTGGTGGCCGAGGGAGTGTCTGTTTAAAGGATTACCGAGAAGCTTGCGCTTAACTTTATAGGCAAACGAGTCCTTCAGGTGAGCATGGTCTTGAAGCACGACCGGTGCTGGCGCGTCATCTGTCCACGACTTGGGCACTGAACACTCCTCTAATAATTACGAATAAACGCTACGTAACTGCAATGACTCTATCGTAGAGCGCACCGACTTCAACTTCTTGCAGGCTGAGCGTATGCTCGCCCTATGCATACACAGTTATATATCGATGGCCAATGGATTGACGGAGTCGGCACGGTAGCCGTCCATGATCCCAGTGATGGTTCGGTTATTGCCGAGGTCTCCCTTGCAGGTGCAGCCCAGTGCGAGGCTGCAGTAGCTGCCGCCGATGCCGCTGCTGTTGAGTGGGCTAAAACTGCACCTCGATATCGATCAGAGATTTTGCGTAAAGCCTTTGAGATTATGACAAGTGAAATTGAAGCAATAGCTACGCTCATTTCACGCGAAAACGGAAAAGCAATGCCCGATGCTCGCGGTGAGGCTGCATATGCGGCAGAGTTTTTCCGCTGGTTTGCTGAAGAAACCGTTCGTACACCTGGAGATTTCCGCAAGTCACCATCAGGGGATAAGCGAATTCTTGTAACACACGAACCTATTGGTCTTTCAATTCTTATTACACCGTGGAACTTTCCTGCTGGAATGGCAACACGCAAAATTGGACCTGCAGTTGCAGCCGGTTGCACAATGATTTTAAAGCCAGCGACTGAGACACCATTAACTGCCATGTACATCGTGGATGTAATGGAGCGCGCGGGATTGCCTAAGGGAGTTCTCAATTTAGTTCTTCCTGAAAAGACTGGCGAAGCAATTTCAAAGATGTTGCACGATCCACGTGTAAAGAATCTCTCATTTACTGGATCGACAGAAGTTGGCCGAGTACTTCTTAAAGAGGCTGCCGACAAAATTATTCGCTGCTCAATGGAGCTTGGTGGAAATGCACAAGTTATCGTTCATGATGATGCCGATCTTGCAGTCACTATTCCTCAATTACTTCTAGCCAAAATGCGAAACGGTGGCGCTGCGTGCACGTCGGCTAACCGAATCTTTGTTCAACGTGGAATTGCTAAAGAGTTTATTGCCCAGATGACTAAGTCCATGAGTAGTTTTGTTATGGGCCGTGGAACTGAAAGCACTACAACACTTGGCGCCTCTGTCTCAATGAAGGAGCGCAATAAGATCGCTGAATTAGTAGACCAGTCCGTTGCAGCAGGTGCAAAGGTTGAAGTTGGTGGAGTAAAACCAGAAGGTGCTGGCGCTTTCTATCCAGCCACTGTATTAATCGTTGAAAAAGATAACCCGATTTTGCTCCATGAAATCTTTGGCCCAGTTGCGCCAATCGTTATTTTTGATACCGATGCCGAAGGCATTGCGATGGCAAATGACACTGATTTTGGGCTAATTAGTTATGTGTTCTCATCAAACCTCACCCGCGCTTTGCGCACTGCTGAAGCTATGGAATCAGGAATGGTTGCCATCAATAAAGGCGTCATTTCAGATCCAGCTGCACCGTTCGGGGGAGTCAAGCAATCTGGCTTAGGTCGCGAAGGTGGCTTTGATGGAATTCACGAGTTTTTACAAACTAAATACATCGGCGTAGAGATCTAAGAAAAGTTTTAGTTTCTATTGTGGCTTGTTACTACAAGTAACATTGAGAGGGTTTTTCTTATCCAAAAGTAACGCAGAGTAAATTAGTGAGCGAGAAACTAATTTAAGAATTAACATTTGTCTTTTCAAAGAAAGCAGATAAATGAAACCTCCAAAGTTGCAATTAATAACAGATTTCTGCGAAGCTAAGTGGGTACAAGTGGCCCTTTACCCTTGGGATGACATACACATAGCTTGTCTTGGGGTCTTTATTCCAGTTGGCTTTGAATCCTATCTGTCCATTAGACACGACAATTCTGATCCAACGTTAGGTTCAACGGTGCCTTTAAATTTTGAAAGATTAACTTTGATGCTGCAGGATTACACTAAAACCCCTGAAGATTGTTTTGTAGCAATTTGGAACGGGCTTGGCTGGGGTTTTGAGGAAGTGTATTCGGAATTGTTTAATAGCTTTTCGCGATGGAAAGATTTTGATAAATTCTTTACGTTGCCAAATCGTGACTACTATTTGCTTAAATGTGACATTCTTGAAAGTTTGAAAATTGGCCGAATCATCTTTGGATATCTAGATTTTGAACGGCCGAATTTAATGTGGCCTCAAGACAAATTATGGTTCATCTCAAATGAAATAGATTATGACGTCACCCTTGTTGGAGGATCAGAGGAAATGATCCGCGAAATAGAAAATTTCCCTTACTTTATTACTGAAAGGTTTGACCCCGCAGTTCCTAATTACGGAATCTATCGAGCCAATTGGATGCTTTGACGGCGGAGGATGAGGGATTTGAACCCTCGAGACTTTCGTCTACGCGTGTTCGAGACGCGCGCACTCGGCCGCTATGCGAATCCTCCTTGGGAATCATACGGGTTATTTAAGAGGAATTTAGATTCTTAGGAGTATTTACTTACTAGACCGT
>WLHW01000049.1 GCA_009702525.1 Actinomycetota bacterium | reverse complement strand
TTGCTGGTATTGCAATGGGTCTTATCTCTGACACTGTTGATGGCAAGGTCGAGTACGTTGCCCTGACAGATATTCTCGGAGCAGAAGATGCATTCGGAGATATGGACTTCAAAGTCGCCGGAACCAAAGATTTTGTTACTGCGTTGCAGCTAGATACTAAGCTCGATGGAATTCCAGCATCAGTTCTTGCCGGTGCGCTTCACCAAGCTAAGGAAGCTCGTCTAGCAATTCTTGATGTAATGAATGAAGCAATCGATGGCCCAGATGAGATGAGCCCATTTGCTCCACGCATTATCTCTGTGAAGATTCCAGTTGATCAGATCGGTGCAGTAATTGGGCCTAAGGGCAAGATCATTAACCAGATTCAAGATGAGACTGGCGCAGATATCTCAATCGAAGATGATGGAACGATCTATATCGGCGCAGTCGATGGCCCATCGGCCGAAGCTGCACGTGCACAGATCAACGCAATTGCTAATCCGCAGATGCCAGAAGTTGGTGAGCGTTACTTAGGTACGGTCGTCAAGCTAGCTGCATTCGGTGCTTTCATCTCATTGATGCCAGGTAAAGATGGTCTTTTGCATGTATCTCAGATTCGTAAGATGCATGGTGGAAAGCGCATTGAAAACCTAGAAGAGGTCATGAAGGTTGGCGACAAGATTCAAGTTGAAATCGGCGAGATCGATCCAAAGGGCAAGCTATCTTTGGTTCCAGTTCTTGAAGATGGAACAACTGGTTCAGCCGAATAAATGAGCGTACGTCGCTCAGTTTTACCAAGCGGTCTGCGTATTGTTACTGAAGAAGTTGCTTCGGTACGCAGTGCCGCGATTGGTATCTGGGTCAATGTAGGTTCTCGTGATGAAACCCCGGCAGTTGCTGGGGCTTCTCACTTTCTGGAGCATTTACTGTTTAAAGGCACCAATCGTCGTACTGCATTAGAGATTTCATCCTCCATTGAATCTGTTGGCGGCGAGATGAATGCATTTACGTCTAAGGAATATACCTGCTTTTACGCACGAGTGATCGATACTGATTTACCGATGGCTATCGATGTCATCTCTGACTTAATTACATCCTCAATTGTCAGTGCACTGGATGTAGATGCTGAACGGAAAGTAGTTCTGGAAGAAATCGCCATGCGTGATGATGATCCAAGTGATTTAGTGCATGATTTGTATGCAGAGACTTATTTTGGTGATACACCTCTAGGGCGCCCTATTTTGGGAACTATAGATTCGATTAATACGATGTCGCGTAATAGCGTCTTTAATTATTATAAAAAGCGTTATCTGCCACAAGATTTAGTTGTTGCCGTTGCCGGCAATATAAAACATAAAAAAGTTGTACAGATGGTTGAAGCCGCACTGTCTAAGGATGGATTCTTAGATGTTCTCGGTGCACCCGTAATTCGCCCAAACACGCCTCCCAAAATGGCGGCGCAGCAAAGTGTTGGATTAATTTCACGCTCGACTGAGCAAGCACACATGTTTTATGGCATGGAGGGCGTTGCTCGCCATGATGAGCGCCGTTTTGCAATGGGTATTTTGGCATCGGCTCTAGGTGGCGGAATGTCATCGCGTTTATTTCAAGAGATTCGCGAAAAGCGCGGCCTTGCATATTCGGTCTACGCCTATGCCCAGCAGTTTGCCGGCAGTGGACAAATTGGTTTCTACGCAGGGTGTAAGCCAGCTAAAGCGATAGAAGTTCTAGAGATTATTCGAGAAGTTTTAGCCGATGTTGCCGATAATGGAATGTCACATGAAGAAATTGAGCGGGCAAAGGGTGCAGTTCGTGGCTCGCTCGTATTGAGCCAAGAAGACTCTGGATCACGCATGAGTCGCATCGGCAAGAATGAGATTGTCTACGGTGCGATTATGGGCTTCGACGATATTTTGAAGGCGGTTTCGGCCGTGAATGAACAAGACATTCGCGAAATTGCCAGCGCCTATCTGACTAAAACGCCTACGCTTGCCCTTGTTGGTCCATTTAAAAGTACTGCCAAGTTTGAGAAGGTAATGACATGATAAATGTTGCAGTCCTCGGCGCACAAGGCCGCATGGGTGCCCAAGTGGTTAAGAGCGTTGAAGCCGATTCCGGGATGTCACTTATTGCTGCATTGGATTTAGGCGATTCACTTGAACAACTCATTGGCTCAGGAACTCACGTTGTTGTTGATTTCACAACTCCCGATGCAGTTATGTCTAACTTAGATTTTCTCATTAACAATGGAATGAATGTTGTTGTTGGAACAACTGGGTTTGATGATGCCAAGCTTGCGATTATTAAAAAGCTGTGTGCAGCCAATCCTTCAGTTGGAGTACTCATCGCTCCTAACTTTGCAATAGGTGCAGTTTTAATGATGGAGTTTGCAACTAAGGCGGCCCAGTACTTTGAATCAGCAGAGATAATTGAGTTACACCATCCAGATAAGGTCGATGCGCCTAGTGGCACAGCATCTCGTACGGCACAGTTAATGACTGATGCACGTAAGTCTGCAGGATTAGCTCCTATGCCAGATGCAACAACTACATCACTTGAAGGCGCGCGTGGTTCACTCGTGGGAGATATTCCAGTTCACTCGGTACGTGCACGAGGTCTCGTAGCCCATCAAGAGGTTATCTTCGGCGGCCTAGGTGAGACCCTTACAATTCGACACGATTCAATCGATCGCGCTGGATTTATGCCTGGAGTTTTGTTAGGAATTCGGAAAGTTATATCTGTATCAGGGCTGACTCATGGCCTTGATAAATTCATGTAAAGGGAGAAATAGACATGTCGCTGAAAGAAATCACAATGTATAGCGCCGATTGGTGCGGAGATTGCCGTCGATCAAAGCGGTTAATGGATGAACTCAATGTTGCTTATACGATTATTGATGTAGATGCTGATCTTTCAGCGGCAGAAAAAGTAAAAGAAATAAATGGTGGAGCACAGTCAATTCCAGTAATCGTTTTTGGCGATGGAACTCATATGACTGAGCCGTCTGACATCGATTTAAAAGCTAAATTGACTGCGTTGGGCATAATTTAAAGCCAGTTGTACATGACTGCTGACGTAATTGCGGCAGAGATAACGACAACTGGAAACGGTGCCTTTAAGAGCAAAGCAACGATTGCTATACATAGGCCTGCTAATCGATGATCAATCATTACTTTACTCTCAGAAGTAAAAGTTTGAACAGCAACTAGTGCGCTTAGCAGCGCAATTGGTATCAGTGCATTCGTCTTTTGTAATTTTGGGTTTTCTAGCCATTGTTGCGGAATCGAATGGCCAGTAAATTTAAGAGCAAAGGCTATAACACTTGTTCCGATAGTTGCGATCCAGAATGCATTCATCGACGTAACCCAACTGCGATTGCTATAAAAGCCGTTGCAATTATCGGTAAGCCCGCTGGTAAAACCGATGTCATGGCGATTGCAAAGATTATTGAGACTATGGCTAAGACACGATCACTGTTTTTTTCCAGACGTGGCCAGAGCAAACCTAAAAATGCTGCAGGCACTGCAGAATCAAGTCCCCAGGCACGGGTATCACCCATCGCTTGCGCACCAAGAGCACCAGCCAGCGTGAATAGATTCCAGAAGAAAAATACGCCGAAGCCCGTTAGCCAAAACCCATGTCGCATAGCAGCTTCATTACGTTTTTCAGCACCCAGAGCAACACCAGTTGATTCATCAATTGTTATCTGCGCGGCAATAACTCTTTTAAAACCTTTAACTTTTAATCGTGGCGCCATAATCACGCCATATAAGCCATTTCGAACTCCAAGGAGTGAGGCGGTTGCAATTGCACTTACCGCACTTCCACCCGCACCTATCACACCCACAACTGCGAATTGGGAGGCTCCTGAAAACGTCAGAAGAGATAAGAGGCAGCTCTGCAGAACCGAAAAACCATTAGCGACAGAGGCGGCCCCAAAAGCAACCCCGTAGGCTCCTACCGTCAGTGAGACGCTCAGAGAATCGCGCACTGTGATGGATTCGATTTTGGACACGCGGACATTCTGCCGTAGAAATCCAAAGCCACCAACACCTAGATAGATAAGGTCAGCCCATGAGTGAAGAGATTATTTATCGCGACGATGTCACCGTAGAACTTGTTAAATCCAGTGCGAGTGATGCCGATGTTATCTGGGCCGCGAGGGTTTCAACGGCTGGAGAGCAGTCCATGGAAGAGATTGGCGAGGATCCATCACGCTCAGCAGGTTTGATTAATTATTTGGCCCGCGAACGACATGGCTCACCCTTTGAACACACATCGATGACATTTTTTATCTCAGCACCTATTTTTGTTTTCCGTGAGTTTATGCGCCACCGAATCGCTTCGTATAACGAAGAGAGTGGTCGTTACAGAGAATTAAAACCAGTTTTTTACATCCCTTCTAAATCTCGTAAGTTACTTCAGGTTGGTAAAACAGGTGCTTACACATTTGAAGATGGAACTACGGAGCAGTTTGATATATCGATCAAGGCTATGAAGGAAGCGTATGTCGTTGCCTACGATAGTTATCAAAAAATGTTGGATGCCGGAATCGCTCGCGAAGTTGCGCGGGTAGTACTTCCTGTAGCTACGTACTCATCTATGTATGTGACTATGAATGCCCGTGCATTAATGAATTTTTTATCACTGCGCACATCCCGAGAAGGCTCACATTTTCCTAGCTATCCGCAGCGCGAAATAGAGATGGTGGCCGAGAAAATGGAGGCGGAATTCGCGAAATTAATGCCGCTTACTTACGGGGCTTTCGAAAAATCTGGACGAATAGCACCCTAATACGGGTAGAGTTAGGCGCATGAGTACTCCAGCGCCTTTTGGGCGCATGTTGACCGCAATGGTCACTCCCTTCAATAAAGATGGCAGTATTGATTGGAATGGCGTAGAGAAAATCGCCGACCACTTAGTCAAAACTGGTCACGATGGAATTGTTGTTAATGGCACGACAGGTGAAGCGCCAACGACGAAGTCCTCCGAAAAAGAAGAGATCATCAAGGTAGTAAAAAAGGTTGTTGGCTCAAACGTTCAAGTTTTATCTGGCGCGGGCGATAATGAAACTGATTATTCAATCAATCAGGCCAAGCGCAGTGAAGCTGCAGGTGCTGATGGCATTTTGGTCGTGACTCCTTACTACAACAAACCTCCACAAGCTGGAATCAAGGCGCACTTCTTAGCGATGGCCAACGCAACAGGGCTACCTATGATGCTTTATGACATTCCAGGTCGAACAGGCGTAGAGATTGAATCTGACACCATTGTTGAACTCTTTGAGCATCCTTCAATTGTTGCGCTCAAAGATGCCAAAGGAAACGTTGCCGCAACGTCCTGGGTAATTAAGCGCTGCGGAATACCTGTTTATTCAGGCGATGACATTTTAAATCTACCGTTGTTATCTGTTGGAGCAGTTGGTTTTGTCTCTGTCTGCGGGCACACGGTTGGAAGTGATTTAAAAGCGATGCTTAACGCTTGGTTTGCAGATGATGCGGCGAAGGCTCTTGAAATCCATCAGAAATTATTACCAGTATTCACTGGAACCTTCCGTACTCAAGGCGCAATTTTGACTAAGGCCGCTCTCACGCTTATGGGCTTACCTGGTGGTCACACACGTCTTCCTTTAGTTGATGCAACCGATGCGCAGATTGCGCAGTTGCGCGAAGATCTTCGCGCCGGTGGCGTTAGCGTTTAACTAATGAATCATCCGCATCCAGATTTAGGCCTTCCAACAACACTTGTTGATGGTGGTTTGCGCATTGTTGCACTTGGCGGTTTAGCTGAAATCGGTCGCAATATGACTGTCTTTGAAACAAAAGGAAAGCTACTTATTGTCGATTGCGGCGTTTTGTTTCCAGAAGATAATCAACCTGGGATTGATTTAATTTTGCCGGATTTTTCATATATTCGTAATCGTTTGGATGATGTAGTTGGTTTAGTGCTCACGCATGGTCATGAGGACCACATCGGAGCAGTTCCTTACCTGCTGCGTGAACGCGGCGACATCGCAATTTATGGTTCAGCGCTCACGTTGGCATTGATAACTGCAAAATTAAAAGAGCATCGAATTTCTCCGTTGACACGTGAAGTTCGTGAAGGTGGACATGAAGATATTGGTCCATTTGAACTTGAGTTCGTTGCAGTCAATCACTCGATTCCAGATGCACTTGCAATTGTTATTAATACAGATGCAGGTCGAGTCCTGCACACTGGTGACTTTAAGATGGATCAACTTCCACTGGATGGTCGAATCACTGACTTAAGAAGTTTTGCGCGCCTTGGTGAAGAAGGCGTTGATCTCTTTCTCGTTGATTCGACAAATGCAGATGTGCCGGGTTTTACTCCTTCAGAGCGTGAAATTATGCCGGCACTCAACCGCGTTATTGCTTCAACCAAGCGTCGTGTCATTGTGGCCTCATTTTCATCGCACGTGCACCGTGTTCAACAAGTTATTGACATTGCCGCAATGCATAATAGAAAAGTTGTTTTTATTGGACGTTCCATGGTGCGTAATATGAAGATTGCTGAAGACATGGGATATCTAACGGTTCCATCTGGTGTGTTGATGGACGTAAAGGATCTTGACGCTTTTGATGACAATGTTGTTTTGATTTGCACAGGATCTCAAGGCGAACCGATGGCTGCGCTTGCGCGTATGGCTAATGGTGATCACCAGATTCGAGTAGGGGAGGGAGACACAGTTATTTTGGCGTCATCTCTGATTCCTGGAAATGAAAATTCGGTATTTAGAATTATTAATGAGCTCACCCGCTTCGGTGCCAAAGTCGTCCATAAGGCAAATGCAATGGTGCATGTTTCGGGGCATGCTGCCGCCGGTGAGCTTTTATATTGCTACAACATTGTTAAACCTAAGTATGTAATGCCCGTCCATGGTGAATGGCGGCACCTTAAAGCTAACGCCGAGTTAGCTATTTCTGCCGGCTTACCTCGTGGCAATGCATTAATTATTGAAAATGGAGTTGTTGTTGACCTCATTAATCATGAGGCACAGGTGGTTGGTTCAGTACCTTGCGGCTTTGTTTATGTCGATGGTCAGAGTATTGGAGATATTACTGAGACATCCCTGAAAGATCGTCGCATTCTGGGAGAAGAAGGATTTATCTCGGTCGTTGTAGTGATTGATTCGCAGAGTGGAAAAATTGTTGCCGGTCCTGATATTCACGCACGTGGGTTTAATGAAGACATGGCGTTATTTGATGATGTTAAGTTGAAGATCGAAAAGGCATTAGCAGCAGCAGTTGTTGAGGGCATTAATGGAACACATCAACTATCACAAATTGTTCGAAAGACTGTTGGTGGTTGGGTCGGTGGAGAGCATCGTAGAAAACCTATGATCATCCCAGTTGTCATCGAGGTTTGATTGCGGCGAGCCTAGCTCGGCAAAAATTAGCCATCCTTTAGGATTGTGCGTGTGGCTAAACGTAAGAAATCTAAGAGCAAGACCGGCGCAGTAGGTGGCGCTTTAGGTCGAGGTGTAGCCGCACTATGGAGATTATTAGCTAAAGGGTTAGGAAGTTCAGTTCGTTTTATTTTGCGCGGTGCGAAGGATTTAGATCCTGCACATCAACGAGATGGTATTGCTTTTCTTATTCTCATACTGGCACTTATTGCAACAGCTGGAACGTGGTTTAATGCTGACAACATTGTGAGCCGTGCGGTCTATGCCTTTATTTATGGTGGCATCGGGCGCATAGGATTTGCAGCACCCGTAGTTCTAGTTTATTTCGCGATTAAGTTATTTAGAACCCCAGAAGATAAAAAGGCTTTAGGGCGCGTTATTGTGGGAACTTCAGCGCTACTCATTTCATCTACGGGTCTTGCGCATTTACTCAATGGTTCAATCGGCACCGGAGCAACGGCGATGCGCCATGGTGGAGGATGGATTGGTTATGGAGTCACGACACCACTAGTTGCGCTGATGACTTCAGTACTCACGTATCCAGTACTTGCATTGGTATTTATTTTTGGAGTTTTGGTAGTTACTGCGACACCAGTGAGTGAAGTTTTTACAAAAATTTCTGGAGTGAGCACATGGGCTTGGTCAAAGCGCCCAGAACGCTCACTAAAGGTTGAAGATTTCGAAGTTAGCGATACTCCACCCTTTGAATCTCCAGTTGTAGCTGCTTGGAACGCACCACAGGAAGAAGCGTTGGATGAAGAGAGTTTTGACGAAGAGTTCACTCTGCCAATTCCAGTATCTCCTATTGTTACCCCAACAGAGAAGCGCCCAGAACAACTTTTGTTGAGCGCTGACTCAACCTATGAGCTTCCACCTGTAGACATGTTGCGCGCTGGCCCACCGGCTAAAGCTAAAAGCAAGGCAAACGAAGCGGTTGTGGCAGCCCTTACTGAAGTCTTCTTACAGTTTGAAATTGATGCACAAGTAACAGGTTTTATGCGTGGCCCTACAGTTACCCGCTATGAAGTTGAACTAGGAAACGCAGTTAAAGTGGAGCGAATTACAGCGCTTGCAAAGAATATTTCTTATGCTGTTGCAAGCGGTGATGTTCGAATATTGTCACCTATCCCAGGTAAATCAGCCGTTGGAATTGAAATACCAAATGCCGATCGCGAGATCGTGGCACTCGGAGACGTACTTCGATCATCAGTTGCGGGCCAAGACCACCATCCGATGTTAGTTGCGTTAGGCAAGGACGTTGAAGGCAATTTTATATGTGCCAACTTAGCTAAAATGCCGCATCTACTTGTAGCCGGTGCTACTGGTGCGGGTAAATCATCGATGATCAATGCGATGATTATCTCGATTTTGGCCCGTTCTACTCCCGATGATGTTCGCCTTGTTTTGATTGATCCCAAGCGCGTGGAGTTAACGGCCTATGAAGGTATTCCGCATTTGATTACCCCGATTATTACTAACCCAAAAAAGGCGGCCGATGCGCTGACGTGGGTAGTGCGTGAAATGGATCTGCGTTATGAAGATCTATCTACCTTTGGCTTTAGGCATATTGATGATTTTAATAAGGCCGTACGCGCCGGAAAAGTAGTTCCACCACCAGATAGTGATCGCACCATTGAGCCATACCCTTACTTGCTTGTGATTATTGATGAGCTTGCCGATTTGATGATGGTGGCCGCGAAAGAAGTAGAAGAATCAGTTGTTCGTATTACTCAGCTAGCTCGATCTGCTGGAATTCATTTAGTACTTGCAACACAACGACCATCAGTAGATGTTGTCACAGGCCTCATCAAGGCAAATGTTCCATCACGACTTTCATTTGCAACAAGCTCTCTTGCCGATAGTCGCGTTATTTTGGATACACCAGGCGCGGAAAAATTAGTTGGCCAGGGAGATGCTTTATTTATTCCCATGGGTGCCAGTCGCGCCGTTCGTATTCAAGGTGCATATGTTTCAGAGCGTGAAATTGAGGCTGTCACAGCACATGTTAAAAAACAGTTGAAGCCTAGGTATCGCGACGATGTCACTGCGCCAATCAGTCATCCCAAGATGGTTGATAAAGAGATTGG
>WLHW01000048.1 GCA_009702525.1 Actinomycetota bacterium | reverse complement strand
TGGCAGCGACAAAAAATACCTCACACAGGGTAAGCCCCAATCCTCGATGCCATACTTTGCAAAAAATGGCCGAGATATTCTCTTTGAACGCAGCGGAGATATCTATCTTCTCAACGATGGCGTGGAAACCCTTATGTATGCCGGCCCCGGTCAATCCTCTTATTACCCAATTGGAATGGATGACACTAGTTTTCTTTATACCCGCGTTCAGAGCGCTAAACATGATTCGATCATGAAGGGCTTCTACGATGGCAGGCCATCGCAGAGATATTTCTTTGACTCCACCGACTGGGATACATCGGATTCATATCCGTACGAAGATGGCTCCAGGTATATTTTTTATGTGACAGGTGATTTTCTTATTCCCCACGGTGGCTACAACCTGGCTTTTGCCGACTTGAAAACAAAGAAACACTATGACATCGACGAATACTTTCGCGCGAAGCGAAGCAGCGATATCAATACGGAGTACCAGGAGCTAGGTCCCGCCTGGACTCCTATTAGATTTAATCAGAAGTGATTAAGCGAGTTTTCCAGTCACTTCAACGATATTTACGCCCGCATTAGATAGCACTACTGAAAAATCGATTCCAGCTTTTCCTGGGCAGGAGAGACCCCACGCAAAAGTTGTAGTTGCACCGGCAGCTAATGGATCAGTAGGTGCACCTGCCATTGAATTGTCGCCATCAAAAATATCAACGCATTCACCGCTAGCTGTACTTCCCTTGATGATTAACGTTGCAAGATCAAGTGCTGCAGCAGAGTTATTAACAACAGTAAGAGTGAATTTTTCATTTGTTAATCCTGGAAGCTGGCCCGAAGCAAATTTTCCAGGCGCAAAGTGTGAAGGTGATGAAAGTGTGTAAGAAATCTTGTCGGGGGTGATCACTGGTGCATCAAAACCGCCGGTTGCCTGAGGTGCAGCCTCAACGGTTTCAGTCAGCGCTTTACCTTCTTCTTGCGTAAGGGCTGATTCGACCGTCTTTGATCCGCAGGCGCTAAGGAGCAGGATTAATGCCGCGCTAATTGTTAACACCTTGGAAGTTGTCGCGAGTGTTTTCATAGAAATCAAACCCCTTAAAAAATTTAAGCACCTAACTGAGGTGTCATATTCAGTATGCCAAGTATAGAGTAAGCACTGTGAGTACAAAATCTGAAGTCAAAGCCGCTCCGCCGAGTGTCGTAGCTATCCAAGGGCGTAGCCCTCGACAGATTGCCTGGATGCGCTTTAAGCGCAATAAAGTGGGCGTAGGCGCAGCACTTGTCAGTATTACTCTGCTCTTGCTCTCGTTATTTGCACCACTTGTGGCAAAAATAATTGGCGTTGACCCCGATACCTTGCACTTAGATCAGTTAGATTCCAGTGGAATTCCAACAATAGGAATCAGCCTGCACCATCCACTTGGAATCATTCCAGGAACAGGTCGCGATTTTCTCGCTCAACTTCTTTATGGATCACGCATATCTTTCCTTATTGCAATATTAACTACGCTCACAAGTTTAACTATTGGTTTATTTGTCGGAGTTATTGGCGGATATTTCAGAGGTCGTATCGATAATTACTTAGGTCGCACAACTGACTTCCTCCTTGCATTTCCAGCCTTCTTTATGATTGTTGCACTCAATCAACCTATGGTTGCGCGAATCGAAGCATCAGGAATTGCTCAAGGCAACAGTGCTCGCATTATCTTCTTAGTATTTTTCCTATCATTTTTTGGCTGGCCTGGATTTTCACGTCTGATTCGTTCGCAGGTTCTTAGCTTGCGCGAACGCGAGTTTGTTACTGCAGCTCAAGCCATGGGAGCAACTCGATGGCGAGTGATGACAAAAGAGTTGATACCTAATTTGTGGGCACCGGTAATTGTTGTTGTCTCACTCTCACTTCCAGGATATTTAGCTGCCGAAGCGGTGTATTCATACTTAGGGCTTGGTGTGCAACCCCCTGCATCCACGTGGGGAATCCTGCTTTCAAATGCCACTCGATATGTCACCGTCATGCCGAGCTTTTTCCTCGTCGCTGCTGGCTCTCTTGTACTTGTGGTCCTTGCTTTCAATCTTGTTGGAGATGCACTCCGCGACGCGTTAGATCCACGCGCTGACCGCTAGTTTCACCCCCACAACATCCCTCTTTGTTATCAGGCCGTTACCTGTTCGTGTTCACAAAGTGGACATTATCTGATTGAATTCACGCTAATGGCGTCTTCTTCGCGCCCTCTATGAAAGGAATACGTCAATGAGCAATATTTCTGCTCTTCGTCGTGCCGTTGTAATTAGCGCTGCTAGCGCACTTGCAATCAGTGCCGTCATGGTTTCTGGTGCATCATCTGCTAGCGCAGCTGTTACCCCTAAGACTGGTGGAATTCTCACCTTTCTTGAGCACACACCACGACTAGATCACTATGACCCATCACGAATCTACACAGGTCGCGACTTAGCGTTTATGAACTCATTTACGACTCGCACCCTTGTTGCATACAACCCAGTACCAGGCGAAGCAGGCGCATCACTTGTTCCTGACCTTGCAACTAACACTGGCGTACCAAGCAACGCAGCCAAGACATGGAAGTTCACACTTCGTCCAGGTTCAACTTTTGACGATGGTAAGAAAATTACATGTGAAGATGTTCAATACGGCGTATCACGCGTATTTGCAACTGATGTCATTACTGACGGTCCTGGTTACCTTCAGGTTTGGTTAGATATTCCAAAAGACAAAGATGGCAACTCAGTATTCAAGGGCCCTTACAAGAAAGATGCAGCAGGTCTAGCAGCTTTCCATAAAGCGGTTTCTTGTTCAGCAGACCATCGCACAATTACATTTAATCTCAACAAGTCAATCGCTGACTTCAACTACCTTGCAACATATGGAGTTATCTCTCCAGTGCAAGCTAAGAATGACACTGGCGATAAGTACGACCTAAAGCCACAGGCAACAGGTCCATACAAGATTGCTGAGAACAGCAAGACTCAGTTGCGTCTCGTACGTAACTCAAAGTGGTCAAAGGCATCTGATCCTGTACGTACTCCATACCCAGATGAAGTTATTATCATGTTTGGTTATGACGAAGAAGTTATCGATCAGATTATGCTCGGAGACACAATTCCAACAGCAGTCAACTTTGGAAATCCACTAGCAACTAATAAGGACAAGTTCTTCACAGACAGCACAATGAAGAACCGCCGCATGAATAATGCAGATCCTTATGCTCGTTATATTGCATTCAACGTTAAGGCAATGCCTTGCATTGAAATTCGCCAAGCTATGTATTACTCACGTAACGCTAAGGCGCTACTTGATTATGCTGGCGGATCAACATATGCAGGTTCATATGCAACTGGCGTCATTAGCCCACTACTAGCAACTGACTACGCACCAACTAAGGTCGTAGGTCCAGGAAGTGCTGACTTTATTCCTGAAGGAAATATTCCTAAGGCAAAGGCACTTATGGAGACAGCAAAGACAAAGTGTCCTGCTGACTACAAGAAGGCTACTGAGACTGGAATCAAGATTGACGTACGTCAATCAGTGACTCTTAATGACACAATTCCAATTGACACTGCAGCCTATGCACGTGCCGGAATCAAGGTCACATTCAACCCAATTAGCTCGGGTTACTACCCAACAGTTATGAACCCTGACAAGCAGAGTGATTTGTCAGCTTCAGGCTGGGGTGCTGACTGGGCAAATGCATCAACAGTTATTCCAGAGTTGTTCGCTACATTCGGTGGATTTAACCTTTCACAGAACTCAGGCGATCCTGCTTACAAGGCATTCGAAGATGGCGTCAAGCAAGCAATGTTGACAACTGATCGTGCCAAGCAAGCAACAATGTGGAAAGCTCTAGATGTACAGGCCATGAAGAACTTCTGGGTACTACCAACAATCTTTGGTAAGGCTCAGTTTGTTTGGGGATCACAAGTAGCTGGTGTGTTCTTCTGGGTGCCTCAGGGCAACCCGGCCTTCGGAAAGATGTGGGTTAATAACTAATCTCACTCTTTTTAACAAGAATAGTTAAGAAGTAAGAAGTAAAGTACTCCTGGCGCTGATTGATTGAGCGCCAGGAGTATTTACTTGATAGGACCCTGCTAAATACTTTCGGAAGGGAGTGGTGATGTTGAACTTTGTTAGCCGAAGAGTATTTTTTGCATTAGTCACGCTCCTAGTTGTTTCAGCAGTGGTCTTCGCAATTTTTTCTTTATTACCTTTTGACCCAGCTGCACTTACATGTGGGCAACACTGTACGGATCAAATCATTGCCGCTAATCGGATAAAACTTGGCTTTGATAAACCGCTCTACATTCAATATTTTCTCTTTCTGGGCGGAATCTTTTTAGGGCGTTCCTACGGCACTGGATCTGCCGCATTTACCTGCCCAGCACCCTCCTTTGGTTATTCTTACAATGAAAATGCTTGCGTTACTGATTTATTGCGCGAAGCACTTCCTGTAACCGTTAGCTTGGCCCTAGGTGCACTAATAATTTGGCTCATTGTGGGCGTCAGCCTTGGAATCATTGCTGCGAGATTTAAGAATAAATGGCCCGACAGAGTTGGCTCTGTCTTTGTGCTTCTAGGTACGTCACTTCCTACTTTCGTTACAGGATTGGCTCTTTTAATCTGGGTAACAATCAAATGGAAGCTAGTGCCTCTATCTTTAATTGGCTATACGCCTATTACTGAAAATCCATATAAATTTTTTCAATTCTTTATTTTACCATGGATCACGTTAGCGATTGCCTATGCCGCTCTTTACACGCGATTTACCCGCGCAGCAGTGTTGGAAACTTTAGGTGAGGATTACATACGTACCGCCCGCGCAAAAGGGGTAAAGGAGCGCACCGTACTTTTCAAACACACAATGCGCGCTGTCTTTGCACCCATTATTACTTTGGCCGGACTAGATTTTGCTGGTCTAATCGGTGGCGCAATTATTACCGAAACAATTTTTAATTTACCTGGTTTAGGTCGTCTCACTCTTCGCTCAACCTATGAATTTGATCTACCCATTGTGCTGTCAACAACTATTTTGGCCGCCGCTGTTGTAATTATTATGAACCTCGTCATTGACATGCTTTACGCAGTCTTGGATCCGCGAGTGAGAATCTAATGGCCGAGCTACTAAAAATAAGTGATTTACACGTTGCCTTTCCGACTGATGACGGTTTAGTTCGAGCAGTCGATGGTGTTTCATTAACTCTTAACGAGGGTGAGACAGTAGCAATCGTGGGCGAATCGGGTTCAGGTAAAACTGTCTCAGGTTTATCAGTAATGGGCTTACATAAAAAAGGTGCCGCGCAGTTATCTGGCTCTATTGTATTAAAAGATGGCGATCGCAACATAGATATTGTTACGGCAACTGATGAAGAAATTCGCCTGCTTCGTGGACGAGCTGTTGCGATGATTTTCCAAGATCCAATGTCCTCACTTCACCCTTATTATCGAGTTGGCAATCAGTTGGCCGAAGGGTATTTAGTTCATAACCCTGGCAAGAAAAAAGAGGCACGCCAGCGCGCCATTGAAATGCTGGATCTTGTAGGTATCTCAGAGCCTGCTCAACGCGCAGATGAGTACCCACACCAGTTTTCAGGGGGCATGCGTCAGCGCGTAATGATTGCGATGGCGCTTATGAACTCACCACGTATTTTAATCGCTGATGAGCCTACAACTGCCTTAGATGTGACGGTTCAAGCGCAGATTCTAATTTTGCTCGCATCTTTGCAAAAAGAGTTCAATATGGGAATTCTTCTTATCACTCACGATCTTGGAGTCGTTGCACAGGTCGCCGACAGAGTTTCAGTTATGTATGGCGGACGTATTGTGGAGCAAGGATCAGCAGATGATGTTTTCTATAAGCCTAAAGCCCCGTACACACTTGGACTTCTCAAGTCAGTACCGCGTATATCAACGCATGGCTCAGATCGCTTAAAAGCAATTCCTGGTCAACCTCCATCACTTATTAACTTGCCTACAGGCTGCGCATTTGCTCCACGATGTGAGTTCGCAAGCCATGCAGCAGGAGATATTTGTGCAACTAATCGACCAGAGCTGCTTGGAACAAATCCCAATCATCTTTCACGTTGTCACGTTGACGAGGCGGTCCGTGACAAGCTCTTTGTAAAAGAGCTAAAGGAGGTGCGCTCATGAGTAAAGATGTGATTCTTAGCGTACAAAATCTAACAAAGCATTTTCCGGTTGGTGGAAAACGTAAACATCAAGTAGTCAAAGCCGTTGACGGAATATCTTTTGACTTACTTGCCGGTGAAACTCTTGGTCTAGTTGGCGAATCTGGATGTGGTAAGACAACAGCTGGTCGAACTATTTTAAAGTTAAATGAGCCGACCTCTGGTAAATTATTTTTTGAGGGACAAGATATTACTGATTTTAAATCAGGTGCCATGCGTCCATTGCGCTCTCAGATGCAGATTATTTTTCAAGATCCGTACACTGCGTTAAATCCTCGCCAGACAATTGGAAAAATTATTGCCGCCCCATTTGAGATTCAAGGAATCGAACCACAAGAAGGTTTAAAAACTGCTGTGCAATCGTTAATGGAGCGCGTTGGACTCAATCCCGAGCACTACAACCGTTACCCACATGAGTTCTCAGGTGGACAGCGTCAGCGCATCGGAATCGCACGTGCAATCGCATTAAAGCCTCGATTTATCATCGCCGATGAGCCTGTGAGTGCCTTAGATGTCTCGATTCAAGCGCAAGTCATTAACTTACTCGAAGACCTGCAAGAGCAAGATGGAATCAGCATGGTCTTCATTGCCCACAACTTATCGGTTGTCCAACACATTTCAGATCGTGTAGCGGTGATGTATTTAGGCAAGATTATGGAGATTGGTGAGACCAATGCACTATATGCGGCACCGCATCACCCATATACCAAGGCCTTGTTATCGGCTGTTCCACAACCTGATCCACGAACCGAGAAGACCCGCGAAAGAATAATTTTATCTGGAGACTTACCTAGTCCGGTTAATCCACCATCGGGTTGTGTTTTTAACACTCGGTGCTGGAAAGCCACCGAGAAATGCCGCACTGATGTTCCTGAGTTATTACACATTGGTAACTCACAAGTTGCGTGCCACTTCCCAGAGTAAGTCATGAAAGTTATATCGCTTAACATCGCTACCAAGATTGTCGAAGGTGATTGGACTGGCGATGAAGCTAAGTCCGGAATTGATAAACGACCTGTGAGTGGCCCCATACAGCTAAAAGATCACCACGTTGGTAATGACATTATTGCTGATCGAAAACATCATGGCGGATATGACCAAGCTGTTTATGCTTATGCGCGCGAAGATGCTGACTGGTGGGAAAGTAATTTAGGGATGTCAATTAGCAATGGCCGTTTTGGCGAAAATCTAACCACCAGTGGAATTGATGTTAACCAAGCCGTTGTAGGTGAGCGCTGGAGCATCGGTTCTACAGTCTTGGAAGTTTCACAACCCCGAATACCATGTCGTGTATTTGCTGGCTTCTGGAACCGACCAACATTGATTAAAGAGTTTATGGAGGCCGGAAGGCCTGGAACGTATTTACGTATTATTGACGAGGGTGAAATTAGCGCTGGAGATTCAATCACAGTAATACACGTTCCAAACCATGCAATTACGATTGCAGATTTATATGCAGCCAAGAATGGTGACCGTACAAAGATTCACGAAATCGCTGCCGTAAAAGAGCTTTCTGTGGGATATCACGAATGGGCTCAAAACCTTTGCAAATAAGGCTTTTCAGGCCAATCCAGTGCCGATAGTCTTACCCGCATGACATCACGTGTACTGCACGCGGCAACAGGTGCAAATTTGACGGCGAAAGGCTGGGCTCAAGAGGCAGCGATTCGGATGCTGCACAACAATTTAGATCCAGCTGTAGCCGAACATCCAGAAAACCTGGTCGTCTATGGTGGCACTGGCAAAGCTGCTCGTAACTGGCCATCATTTGATGCAATTGTGAAGAGTCTGACAAATCTGAAAGATGACGAAACATTGCTCGTGCAATCAGGTAAACCTGTTGGAGTTTTTCAAACGCATGAATGGGCACCGCGTGTATTAATTGCAAACTCAAATCTAGTTGGAGACTGGGCAAACTGGCCAGAGTTTCGCCGCTTAGAGCATTTAGGTTTAACGATGTATGGCCAAATGACTGCCGGTTCATGGATCTATATCGGCACCCAAGGAATTTTGCAGGGCACATATGAAACTTTTGCGGCAGTTGCACAAAAACGATTTAAGGGCACTTTGCAAGGAACGCTGACTCTTACAGGTGGTTGTGGAGGCATGGGTGGTGCACAACCGTTAGCTGTAACCATGAACGGTGGCGTGTGTCTAATTATTGACATTGATAAATCACGTTTAGAAAAGCGAATTGAAACACGTTATCTAGATGAGATCGCCGATAGTGTTGACGATGCAGTTGAGCGCGTACTTAAAGCTAAGTCTTTAGGTATCCCACTTTCAGTTGGTTTAGTAGGCAACGCTGCCGAGCTTTTCCCGCTACTCCTATCGATGGATGTGCCAATAGACATTGTTACTGATCAGACTTCGGCTCATGATCCATTTTCATATGTGCCAGTTGGTGTTGATGTTCATACTGCGGCACAGATGGCTAAAGATAATCCGGAAGATTTCACTAAACGTTCCCAAGCATCAATGGCTAAGCATGTTGAAGCCATGGTCGGCTTTATGGATAAAGGCGCTGAGGTATTTGATTATGGAAATTCGATTCGCGATGAAGCCCGCCAAGGTGGATATTCACGTGCTTTCGCCTTCCCAGGCTTCGTTCCAGCCTATATTCGCCCGCTTTTCTGCGAAGGAAAAGGTCCATTTCGCTGGGTGGCACTCTCTGGTGATCCAAAAGATATTTACCGCACGGATAAGGCCGTACTTGATTTGTTCCCAGAGAATGAAGGTCTGCATCGTTGGATAACGATGGCGCAAGAAAAAGTTGCTTTTCAAGGTCTGCCTGCTCGTATCTGTTGGTTGGGGTATGGCGAACGCGATAAAGCAGGGTTAGCGTTCAATGATTTAGTTGCTCGCGGTGAAGTATCGGCACCGATTGTTATTGGCCGTGATCATTTAGATTGCGGATCCGTTGCATCACCGTATCGCGAAACCGAAGCGATGATCGATGGATCAGATGCAATTGCCGATTGGCCGTTATTAAATGCAATGGTCAATATTTCATCGGGTGCATCATGGGTGTCGATTCATCATGGTGGTGGTGTTGGTATGGGTCGCTCAATTCACGCTGGGCAAGTCTCAGTTGCCGATGGTACAAAATTAGCTGCTCAGAAGTTAGCGCGCGTATTAACCAATGATCCGGGTATGGGAGTCATTCGCCATGCCGATGCTGGTTATGACGTAGCTGTCGACACTGCACGAGAGCGCCATGTGCATGTTCCAATGTTAGACATTGAATAGATCATGACAAGTACCTTAATTACCAACATTGGTCAGTTAGTTACAAATGACCCAAGCCATGATGGAACAAAGTTGGGTTTAATCAAAGAGGCAGCTCTACTGATTGAAGATGGAGTCATTGCTTGGGCAGGGCCGAATTCGC
>WLHW01000047.1 GCA_009702525.1 Actinomycetota bacterium | reverse complement strand
GATTAGAAGTTGGTCTCCACTGTAATTACCGGACATTGGCGAGCACTGCTTTCACCGCTTTGCCAGAAGTATTCCTAGGTTTAGTTCCAGGGTGGGGCGGAGCTACGATTCTGCCTAAATTAATCGGTCCAGAACGTGCGGTTCAAATAATTATGCTCAATGCACTCAATAACAACACAATGATGAAAGCTAAGGATGCCCTCAACCTTGGAGTTGTCGATGCCGTTTTTGATCCCGCCGATTTCATCGAGCGTTCAATAAGTTTTGCTGCCAGTGTTCTTAACGGTTCACACACAATAGAGCGCAAGGATTACAGCAATGATTCTGCATGGGAAAGCGCTTTAGCTACTGGAAAAGCAGCGGCTCTTAAAAAATATGGTGGCGCTGTTATCGCATCCCCTATGAAAGCGCTCGAACTTATTGCCGCTGCAAAGACTAACGCGCGCGGAGTTGGATTTGATGCTGAAGACCAAGCCCTCGCTGATCTCACGATGAGTGATTCACTTCGCGCCTCTTTGTATGCCTTTAACTTAATTCAAAAGAAGCGCAAAAAAGTAGAGGGTGCACCTAAGCCCGCATTAGCGCGCAAGGTAACCAAGGTGGGAGTTGTTGGCGCAGGTTTAATGGCATCCCAGCTTGCGCTTTTGCTCCTTCGTAATCTGAAGTGCCCTGTCGTCATGACTGACATTGACCAAGAGCGCGCCGATAAAGGTGTGGCATGGGTTAAAAATGAACTTAATAAAGCTGTCGAGAAAAAGCGGATGCACCCTGAGGCTGCTGCACGTTTAGCACTTTTGATTTCTGGTTCAGCAGATCAGAACGTATTTGTGGGCTGTGACTTTGTTATTGAAGCAATTTTCGAAGAGCTCTCACTTAAGCAGGAGCTCTTTAAAAAGTTAGAGACAATTGTCTCTGCTGAATGCGTCCTGGCCACCAATACATCCTCGCTTTCAGTAGAAAAAATGAGCGAAGGTTTAAAAAACCCTGAACGTGTTGTCGGTTTCCATTTCTTCAACCCAGTAGCTGTTATGCCTCTTCTAGAGGTAGCACGTACAAGTTCTACTGATGATGCAACAACTGCAACTGCGATTTCGGTTGGCAAAGAGCTCAAGAAGACGATGATTATTTGTAAGGATGCACCTGGTTTTGTTGTTAACCGCTTACTCACTCGCTTTATGGGTGAGATTACCGATGCAGTTGATGAGGGCACACCTACCGATATTGCAGATGGTGCGATGAGTTCAATCGGTTTCCCTATGTCCCCTTTCCAGCTTCTTGACTTAGTCGGTCCAGGCGTTGGTCTTCATGTGTCAAAGACATTGCACGCCAACTTGGGCGATCGATATCGAATTTCGCCCACCATGCAAGCCATGGTTGATAAAGGCATTCGTACCTTCTATTTAAAAGCTGACGATGGTTCGGTATCGGTTAATCCTGCAGCGTTGGAGTTAATCACTCCTGGAAATTCACCTTCGACTGCTGAACAGGTTCGTCTTCGTGCACTTACCGCTCTTGCGGTAGAGGCCAGAATGATGCTTGATGAAGGCGTCGTCAGCTCACCAGCTGAAATTGATTTATGTATGTTGATGGGCGCTGGATGGCCAATGCACTTAGGTGGAATTTTGCCGTATCTAGATCGTGAAGGTATTAGCGAGTCTGTTTGCGGGAAGCGTTTTCATCCTGCTGGAGTTGCATCTCTTCTTTAAAGGTACTGCTCCATTCAACGACACTTCGCGCAATATTTTGAGCGGTAATACCTAGGTCATTTAATATCTCGCTGCGCTTTGAGTGCTCTATAAACTCTAGTGGGACTCCAATGGAATGAAGTGGCGTATCAATTCCGGCATCACGCAACAACTCAGAGATTGAACTTCCGATACCTGCATGTCGAATGCCATCTTCCACAACTACCAGTGTTGAGTAACGCTCGACCATCGTGATCAATGACGCTGGTAATGGTTTTACCCATCGCAAATCTATAACTGTCACTCCAACACCTTCACGATATGCCTGCGATGCCGCTTCTACTGCAACAGATGCCATGGCGCCCACGCTAATCATCAGTACATCAGCACTTTCGCCTCGGTAAAGAACATCTATTCCATCGCGACGTTCAAAAGCTGGAATATCACTTGTTACTGCGCCCTTTGGAAAACGAATCATCGACGGTGCATCATTGATCTCGATTGCTTCATTAAGAAGTTCGCGCAGTCGTGCACCATCTCTAGGTGCGGCCACATGCATGGTCGGAACTATTCCCGTCAATGCTAAATCCCAAATTCCATGGTGAGAGGGCCCGTCATCACCTGTTATGCCTGAACGATCGAGAACAAAAGTTACGCCAGCCTTATGCAGTGCAACATCTAGAAGCATCTGATCAAAAGCCCTATTTAAAAACGTTGAGTACACCGCAACCACTGGATGCAGTCCAGTAAAGGCCATTCCGGCAGCACTTGTAACGGCATGCTGTTCAGCAATTCCTACATCGATAGTTCGTTCTGGAAAACGCCTTTGGAACTCATCTAAACCAGTTGGACCTAACATAGCCGCCGTAATTGCAACAACATCGCTACGTTTAGCGCCGACCTCGACTATCTCCTCTGAAAAAACCTTCGTCCACGTTGTTCCACTCTTAGCTAGAGGCTCTCCCGTTTCTGGGTCAACAACTCCCACTGCATGAAACTTCTCGGCCTCATCGGCAACAGCGGGTTTATGTCCACGACCTTTTTCGGTAATTGCATGGACCAAAATAGGTGCACCGTAGGCCTTAGCTTGGGCGAGTGCGCGCTCCATTGCAGCAATATCGTGTCCATCAATCGGTCCCATATATTTAAGACCCAGATCTTCAAACATTCCCTGTGGTGCAACGATGTCTTTAATACCTTTTTTTACTCCATGCAGCGTATCGAAAATAGGTCCGCCAACAACAGGGGTCTTTTGGAGTACTTCTTTACCCCAGTCAAGAAACTTTTCATAGCCACTAGTAACACGTAGCGTTGAAAGATATGTGGCAACACCACCAATAGTCGGCGAGTATGAACGCTCGTTGTCATTGACGACAATAATCAAATTACGTTTTTCGGCTGGCGCAATATTGTTCAGTGCTTCCCACGACATTCCGCCAGTTAGCGCACCATCTCCGACAACAACTACAACGTAACGATCATCACGACCCTGAAGTTGAAATCCACGTGAAATCCCATCGCCCCAAGAAAGTGCAGTTGATGCGTGTGAGTTTTCGATAACATCATCGGGGCTTTCACTTCTATTGGGATATCCAGAGATACCACCACGTTGACGCAGTTGATCAAAACTATCGGCACGTCCAGTCAGAATCTTATGAACGTAGGATTGATGGCCGGTATCAAAGAGCACAATATCTTTAGGTGAATCAAAGGTCCTATGGATTGCGATCGTGAGCTCAACAACACCTAAGTTTGGCCCAAGGTGGCCGCCAGATTTAGAGACCTTCTCAATAAGGAATGTGCGAATCTCCTGGCTTAATTCAGTGAGCTCAGAAACAGACAAGGTTGCTAAATCGGCGGGCGATTTAATCTGGCTCAACATAGCGTCAAGTTTATGCGAGAACTAACCCAAGAGCGAACGCAGCACGTACTGCATGATGCCACCGTGGCGATAATAATCAGCCTCACCCGGTGTATCAATGCGCACAATCGCGCTAAAACTTGTGTTGCCAGCGGTGACCGTCAACTCTTTTGGCACTCCCCCAGTGTTGAGTGCAGTAATTCCTGAGATTGAAAATACTTCGGTTCCATCTAAGCCCAGTGATGCCGCGCTCTGCCCATCCTTAAATTGAAGAGGTAACACTCCCATACCAATCAGATTTGATCGGTGGATGCGTTCGAAACTTTCGGCAATAACTGCGCGTACACCTAGTAAAGCTGTTCCCTTGGCGGCCCAGTCACGGGAGGAGCCTGAGCCATATTCTTTACCCGCAATAATTACTAATGGAACACCAGCATGTTGATATGCCGCAGATGCTTCATAAATAGTTGTTTGCTCGCCATTATTTAAGAAGTTGCGAGTAAATCCACCTTCAATACCATCGAGCAGCAAATTTTTTAAGCGAATATTTGCAAAAGTTCCACGAATCATTACTTCGTGATTGCCGCGTCGAGATCCATAAGAGTTAAAATCTTTGCGATCGATTCCATGATCAGCTAAATACTTACCTGCAGGAGAATCGACTTTAATATTTCCCGCTGGAGAAATATGATCGGTTGTTACAGAGTCTCCAAGTACAGCCAATACGCGTGCAGCTGAAATATCGGTAACTGGTGATGGCGACTTAGGCATGTTTTCGAAATACGGTGGCTTTCTCACATACGTTGACTTGGAATCCCATTCAAAAACCTTACCTGCCGGTGTAGATAATGCCTTCCAACGATGATCGCCCTCAAAGACAGATGCATAATCCTTAGTAAACATCGCTGATGAAATCGAGGCTTCAATGACCGATTGAATCTCTTCGGGCGATGGCCAAATATCCTTTAAGTAGACGGGCTCGCCATTTTTATCATTGCCCAGCGAGTCTTTTTCAAAGTCGTGATCCATGGTTCCGGCAATCGCATATGCAACAACTAGTGGTGGTGATGCCAAATAGTTCATCTTCACATCTGGGCTAATGCGTCCTTCGAAGTTGCGGTTACCCGATAGCACTGCGGTTACAGCTAAATCACTATCGCTAATAGCCTTACTGATATCAACTGGAAGCGGGCCTGAGTTTCCAATACACGTAACACAACCATAGCCAACCAAGTGGAAGCCTAAAGCCTGCATGTATTTTGTTAAATCTGCCCGATCGTAGTAATCAGTCACAACTTTTGATCCCGGAGCAAGTGTTGTTTTTACCCACGGCTTAGATGTGAGACCTTTTTCTACCGCTTTCTTAGCTAATAGAGCGGCACCGATCATTACTGAAGGATTAGAAGTATTGGTGCATGAGGTTATTGATGCGATTACGACATCACCATTTTTTACACGCGTGCTACCAGCAGCGACTTCACCTTTGGCAGTTTTTTCAGACATATACGTTGGAATTATCTGTGCAAATGCTGCTTTGGAATCAGATAATGAGATGCGATCTTGTGGGCGCTTAGGTCCTGAGATAGATGGAACAACGGTGGAGAGATCTAGTTCTACTACTTGGGAAAAACGTGGCGCAACTGAAGGGTCATGCCACAAACCTTGTAACTTCGCATATTTTTCAACTAGTGCAACTTGATCATCACTACGACCAGTAAGGCGTAAGTAACGCAAAGTTTCGTCATCGATAGGGAAGATGGCACATGTGGAGCCATATTCTGGACTCATATTTCCAATTGTGGTGCGATTAGCCATTGGAACAGATACAACGCCAGGTCCAAAGAACTCAACAAACTTTCCGACAACGCCGACTTTACGTAGAATCTCAGTAATTGTTAACGCCATGTCAGTTGCTGTAGTGCCGAGTGGAAGTTGACCGGTTAACTTAAAGCCAACAACTCGGGGAATTAACATTGAGACTGGTTGACCAAGCAGGGCGGCCTCGGCCTCGATTCCGCCGACTCCCCAACCTAGAACCGCTAAGCCATTCACCATTGTTGTGTGTGAATCAGTACCCACGACCGTATCTGGGTATGCACGTAAGACACCAGAAACTTCACGCGTCATGACAACACGAGCTAAATATTCAATATTTACTTGGTGAACAATTCCAGTTCCAGGTGGAACTACTTTGAACTCATCAAAGGCATTTTGTCCCCACCGTAGAAAACGATAACGCTCTTGATTTCGCTCATATTCAATGTCCGTATTTTTTTCAAAAGAATCCTTCGTACCGAAAGAATCTGCAATCACTGAGTGATCGATAACGAGCTCTGCCGGCGCTAGTGGATTCACTTTGGAAGCATCACCGCCAAGTTCAACGATGGCCTCACGCATGGTGGCTAGATCAACTATGCATGGAACCCCAGTGAAATCCTGCATCAGAACTCGAGCGGGTGTGAACTGAATTTCAGTATCAGGCTCAACCGTTGGATCCCAGTGTGCAAGGGCTTTAATGTGCTCAGAAGTTATATTGGCACCATCTTCGGTGCGAAGCAGATTCTCCAATAAAACCTTTAAGGAAAATGGAAGTGTTGCTGCGCCTTCAATGGCTGAGATATCAAAAATCTCATAACTCTTACCCGCAACTTCCAAATTTTTCTTTGCGTTAAAAGAGTTTTTACTCATTATGCACCTTCCAAGTTAAGGATGTGAGCGTCAAGATACCTTAATCGGCAGGTACATCGCAACACATTCAATGTGATGCGTCATTGGAAATAGATCTAAAGCCCTTATTTTTACTAGTGAATAGCCAAGCTCAAGAAAGTAAGCAGAATCACGTGCTAGAGCTGCCGGGTCACACGCTACATAAACAACGGCTCGCGGTTTAATTCGGGCAATCTCACTCAAAACTAACTTGCCTGCGCCTTCGCGTGGTGGATCCAAAATAATTACGTCGGCATCTGTAACTCGAGGTATTAACTTTGCAACATCTCCCACTATAACTTTCACATTACTATCGTTAGAAAAGTTTCGAATAGCATCACTTGTAGCAGTTTTCGAACCCTCAAAAAGTTCAACCGATCCGGACTCCCCAACTAACGGAATCAGCGCTGAAGTAAATAAACCGACTCCCCCGTAAAGATCTAAGACACGTTCGCCTTCTTGCACGTGAGCAAAATCTAAAACGATTCTAGTAAGTACTTCTGGTGCGCGTTTATGGCTTTGCCAAAAAGACTCTTGGCTTACCTCTAAAGTTCTACCAGCTACCTCTTCGCGCAAAACTTGTGGACCTTCAGTCAGGCGTGCTTTCTCAGCTCCTCTACTAGGGGCCAGTGCAATATTTCGTTCACCCGTGCTAGATACCGCTATTTCTACGCGTGTATCTGCTTTCCAACTCTTGGCTGCTAGTTCAGAGATTCGCATTTCATCAGTAAGAATCAAACAATCGTTGATCGGAATCACACTATGACTCCGTGAACCATAAAAACCTAGTTTGCCTTGATGGTTAGTCGTTGCAATCGCCCTTGTACGCCAATGCAAAGGATCACCAATCTCTTCTACTTCAACATTGATTGTCATCTTTGCAATCCTTAAGAACTGTTCAGCAATAACCTCAGCTTTTAAGCGACGTTGGCGCGCAATTGAAATATGTTGAAAATCGCAACCACCGCATC
This sequence comes from Actinomycetota bacterium, assembly GCA_009702525.1. Taxonomy (GTDB): domain Bacteria; phylum Actinomycetota; class Actinomycetes; order Nanopelagicales; family Nanopelagicaceae; genus Planktophila. Next base: position 2,505 of record WLHW01000047.1, on the reverse strand, counting down.
CCAAGCGGTGAGAGAATGAACATGGCGCATTGACTCGATCTGGTGACTGTTGGAGAACTTCCAAAACATCTGCCCGGTTAAACGAGCTGCCCGTTGAGGTAATCTGGATTCGACATCTCTCACCAGGAATAGCATGTCTAATAAAAATAACCGCTCCATCATGGCGTGCGATGAAATGACCCCCGTGGGCAATTTTTTCAATCTCAACGTCTAAGACATCCCCCACTGCTACGCGTGTTTTCTTTGATGATGTCATGGAAGTAAGCCTATGGGTGTAAGTTGTCACCTGTGCACGTAGTCATCATGGGTTGCGGTCGAGTCGGGTCTTCTTTAGCTACCGAACTTGAGGCCGCTGGTCATACCGTTTCAGTCATCGATCAGGCTCGTGAGGCCTTTAGGCGTCTGGGTCCAGATTTTAAGGGCCGAACAGTCACTGGAGTTGGTTTTGATCGCGACACTTTACTTGAGGCTGGAATTCAAGATGCCGACGCCTTCGCTGCCGTCAGTAACGGAGATAACTCAAATATCTTGGCAGCTCGCGTTGCCCGTGAAACGTATGGTGTTAACAATGTTGTTGCACGAATTTATGATCCAGGACGTGCTGAAATTTATCAGCGCCTTGGAATTCCCACAGTAGCTACAGTCCTATGGGCGACCGATCAGATTCTTCGCAGACTTTTGCCAGAGGGTTCACGCTCAGAATGGCGCGATGCCAGTGGAACAATTCAACTCTGTGAAATGCATCCTCATAATGATTGGTACGGCCGATCAATTCTATTGATAGATCAATTAACGTCGGCGCGCGTGGCATTTATTACTCGTCTTGGCGTTGGAATGATTCCAGATGAGCATACGGTTTTACAGCAAGGTGATTTAATCCATGTAATGGTCGCCGATGAAGATATTGCACGAGTTGAGTCAATCCTTGCAGCATCCCCGGAAGGCGATCGTCAATGAGAATAGCTATTGCTGGAGCTGGGAACGTTGGGCGAGCAATTGCACGTGAACTTCTTGATAACGGTCACCAGGTCTTGCTTATAGATAAAGACCCTAAAGCGCTCAAGTTAGAGAGCGTTCCGGATGCTGAATGGTTAATGGCAGATGCCTGCGAAATTACTTCTCTAGATAATGCCCACCTAAATAACTGCCAAGTATTGGTCGCGGCAACCGGTGATGACAAAGCTAACTTAGTTACATCTCTCTTGGGTAAGACTGAATACGGCGTTCCACGTGTTGTGGCACGCATCAATCATCCAAAAAATGAATGGCTATTTGATTCTTCATGGGGTGTAGATGTTGCGGTTTCCACGCCAAGAATTATTTCCGCCCTAGTGGAAGAGGCTGTAAGCGTTGGAGATGTAGTTAGGTTATTTTCTTTCAAGAAAGGGCAAGCTAACTTAGTTGAACTTACTTTGCCTGATGGTTCGGCCTGTATAGGAAAAACCGTAGAAGAGATCGCCCTACCGGATGATGCAGCCCTTGCAGCTATCGTGCGTGATGGTCGCGTAATAACTGCGAAAGCTCACGAAGTATTTGCTGCCGGCGATGAATTACTCTTTGTTGCTTCTTCGAGTGCAGAAGTTCAGATTAAAGCCTGCTTCATCCTTTAGTTTTCGTTTTTATGAACCGGCGGTGCGGTTTTTATTATCAGCCACGATAAATAAGCTGCGGCAAAAAATAGTGGGTAGCCCATCGCTAGGTTTACGGTTCCCAGTAAATTTACATTTCCACTTCTGTAAATTGGGTACTGAACTGCAATACGCGCAAAGAACATAGCGACCCAAATCCAACTTGCTTTAATATAGATTTTTTTACGCTGCGGATCTTTTCGCCACGTAAAGTTTTCGCCTAGGAGCGGCCCCAAAACGACACCCAAGAGTGGCCAACCGACGAGATTACCAATCAAATACGCGCTGCCGTAGGCAAGATTCGTCAACAATTTTGGAATATAAAAATCTGATGCATTACCGCTCTTGTTCGCAAAATACGCACACATCAGTACACCTAATAAACCTGAGATTGCATGCTGAACGGTGTCTTTGCGCGCAAGTCGCACAATTGCTAAAAACACTGACAGTACCACTGCCCATGTAAGTGCAATTTTTAGATCATCCTTAACATTAAAAACAATCAAAAAAATAACAGCCGGTAGACCAGAGTCAATGAGACCTTTTTTTCCACCTAAGGCGTCCATAACCTTGTCTCGGTCCTGATTATGTTCGCTCATGCGCTCCCACTCGATCCAAATCCACCAGTACCACGATCTGTTCCCGGAAGCGATGACACTTCAATGAAATCTGCATGCTCCACTTTCTGGATAAGGAGTTGTGCAATCCGGTCCCCCTTTTTAAAATCCACGGCAGATTCACTATCTAAATTAATCAAAATAACTGAGATTTCACCCCGATAACTAGCATCAATGGTCCCCGGAGAATTCACTACGCTGACACCATGTTTTATTGCTAGACCCGAACGTGGATGAATCAATGCGACGTATCCAGGTGG
>WLHW01000046.1 GCA_009702525.1 Actinomycetota bacterium | reverse complement strand
TCGGCGCGAATGTCGTTGGTCAATTTCTCCACGACTCCCCACCATTTAAATCGCTCACGGTGTATCCAGCTTTGGCTGTGTACCATCCCGTAATCATTTTGCGCGCAACCGAGATTGTCGGTGGTAATAATAAATCTTTACTCGCAACTGCCGCCTTCATCTCATCGCGGCTAAACCAGCGTACTTCAACGATTTCCGTTCCATCGGGCTTCGCATCATCTGGATGATCGGTAATTGCTTCAAAGGCGATCATGATCGATGCTGGAAACGGCCAGGCTTGCGACCCTAAATAATTAATATCATTGCAGTAGACGTTAGCCTCTTCAAATACTTCACGCGATACACACTCTTCAAAAGACTCACCGGGCTCTACAAAGCCCGCAAAAGTTGAGAAACGTTTTTCTGGCCAGATAGGTTGATGACCAAGCAGAATTCGATCTGCAGCATCTTTAACTAAAACGATTACTGCTGGATCTGTACGTGGATGGTGCTGTGATGAATCCTCAACACACACACGTACGCTTCCGCCTAAATCGGCAACCGTCTTTGCTCCACATCGCGGACAGACTGGATGCGACTTATGCCAATTACTTAACCCAACTGCATGCATGGCCAGCGTTAATTCGAGCTCACTTAAATCAGATCCGACTTCGCGCAGTGTTTTAAAGCCATCAAACTTAACTTTCTCATCACTTGGCTCATTGATCCAGGAAGTACTCCATGCAAAAAATGCTTGACCGCCATCGCGAGCTTGACCTAAGAAATATCGCTCACCGATTTCAAAGGATGCAGCTAAAAACTCAACCATCTGCGCATCTACAAATCTCAAACCATCATCGCCGGCACCAATATGTCCATCGATAACGGGCAGAATCGCCGCAGTTTTCCAGAGCAGGGCTAAGGCATCGCCATCGCTGCGCAGGTGACTGGCTCGATCGATGGGCGAAAGGGATTGGTTTCTAGCGCTCATTAAGTCGCTCAGACTACTAGCATCGCCCCATGCGTCTAACATCATGGAATCTGCTGCACGGAGAAGCGATGCCGCCCGATAAGGACGCCGATAAAGCTGGCTTATTACAGGCCGAAATCGCGCACTTACGTAGCGACCTCATTGGTCTACAAGAAGTCGATTACTTTTTAGAACGATCGGGCAATCACAATCAAGTTGGCACCATCGCAACCATGATGGGCGCAACTGATTGGGCATTTGCGCCATCTCTTATGGGTTCACCCGATGAAAAATGGCGCAAACCCAATGAAAGCGACAACACAATTGTTACCCAAAAAAGTGAAGTCGCCTTACCGGGTTATGGAATCGGTATTGTTTCAAAAATTCCCGTGAAGTCGTGGCACCGTTTAGAGTTAAAAGGTTCACCTGTTGGAGTCTTGATGGCTTTTCCAGTAGATGGAAAGATGAAGCGTTTTTATGTTCGCGATCATCCACGAAGTGCGCTGGGTGCGACTCTAGATAATGGTTGGCTTGTTATAAACACTCACCTCTCATTTGTACCTTTCTTTAATCTTGTTCAATTGGTGCAAATAAAACGCTGGGTTAAAACGTTAGGTATCACCGATAAATCTAAGATTATTATTATGGGCGATCTGAATATTCCAGTAGCCCGAATTGTGCGCGGATTCACATGGCAATCACTAGCCACTCAAAGAACTTTTCCAAGTTGGTATCCAAAAGTTCAGATTGATTTTTTTCTATCCCAAGCACTTAAACCTGCAGATGTTTCGCACATCGAATATCCACACTCAGGGATGAGTGATCACTTGCCGCTTCAGATAGAGGTTGATTAAACTTTTTCTTCAATCCCCTGAATCAAAGCAACTAAAGCAGCTTCATCAAACAAATCTGCGGGTCTATCTGTAACCGAGGTTGGTACATAGTGAAATGCTGCACTGACGTTAGAGATATCGGTCCCAGAGAGTTTGGCCCACGCTAGGCGATACATAGCTAATTGAATCGCCGCTGATTGCCCAAGTTTTTTAGATCCAGTTTTCCAGTCAACTACCTCAAAGCCATTAGGTGTTGCATAAATAGCATCGATACGACCACGGATTAAAACCCCTGCAATAGTGGTTTCAAAGGGGACTTCTACGCGTACGGGTGTGCGGTGGGCAAACTCGCTAGCTAGCCATGTCTTCTTTAGATCCTCTAACTGTGAATCATCCTCTAATGGATCTAAGTAATCTAAATACTCATCCCCAAACAAAGTAGCTACATCCGTGAATTGACGTTCAACCCATAAGTGAAAAGCAGTTCCGCGCCGTGAGTATTGATCCTGACCACGCGGCATTGGTCTGCGAATACTGAGCGCGAGCTCTTGGGGATCCTCATGCAGTGCAACGAGCGTCGATGTTGATAGTCGGGCAGGTAATGGCACGTTGATAGCGTCGTTGTTTTTACCGTGATGTTCGGCAATAAGTGCACGCGCATCATCAATCCACGATTTAATGTGAGGAATATCAGACTCACTTAACTCATGAGGCTCACTGTTCTTAACTAAATCAATTGCCGCATCAAATGCGCCACGGCGATCACCTAATGGATCAGATGGCCAGGAGGCGGTAATTGGATTTTCTAACGTTGGATTTTCATCACCGTCGATAGGTGCTGGTGAATCCGAAACCATAAGACCGCCTAATGCACTTGCAACTTCTGCCACTAAATTAAAGATCTCACTCGGTTCAACTGGTTTAGCTCCATCTCGCCAGCGCGAAGTTGTGCAGATGAGATGGGATTTAGCACGAGTCACGGCAACGTAGGCAAGGCGCATCTCTTCACGCATCTTGATGTTATCTACACACTGCCCCGCAAAGGCTTTAATTGTTTTTGCCGCTTCACTTTTTTTCGTAACGCCATGTAAAGAAAAAACGGGTAACTCTCGTGCATCTCCGCGCAAAGGGAAAGGAATGTGTCTTTCATTTTTTAACCAGTTATCTGGATCATTGGTGTTATTGCCCGGAAAAGTGCCCGCAGCTAAACCAGGCACTGCAACGACATCCCACTCAGCACCTTTAGCCATGTGGACCGTCAGAATCTGCACTACATCACTGCGAATTTCAGGGGCCCCGGCCTTTAATCCGCCTTCGGCATCGGCAGCTACATCCAACCAATCCAGGAAGGCAGTTAGGGTTCCACCACTGCGTTCAAACTTTGCCGCTTCATCAAGAAAGCGATCTATATGTCGACGTCCGGCTTGAGATCCATCGCGCAGAGTTATCTCAGTTTCTAACGTTAAATAGTTTTCAATCTCGCTTATCACATCACTGATCTGTCCTCCGGCTCGCGATCGTAAGCGGCGGAGATCTCCTGCGAAGCGAACAAGGCGTTGATAACCAACATCGCTAAAGCCTGCCTTTTTCGCACTATGAATCTCATCTAGAGCATCGATAATAGAACCGGCAAATTGATCATCGGCCTCGAGCTGTTCAGGATTTCCCGCCGCGATCTTTTTAATAAAACTCTTTGAATCAGCATGAAGCTCTTTAGCGCGATCGCGGCTAAATGAACCGAGAGCTGCAATATCCCGCGGACCTAAGTTAATTCGTGGCCCAGTCAGATGACGCATAACTGCAGAGCCGGCATCGGGATTAGTAATTATCTTTAGCATCGAGACAATGTCTGCCACTTCAGGTACGTGGATTAATCCCCCGATACCAATTACTTCGACGGGCAAACCTTGCTGGCGAAGAGCATTCTCAATCGCTGTTATCTGTGCGCGCTTTCGCACTAAGACGGCCGACGTTGCACCAGATGTCGGAGACCAATTGGCTTTGATGTATTCGGCGATAGCGGCGGCTTCAGCATCGATAGTTTCAAAGATTCCATAGGCGATTTCGCCCTTACCTGCGTTAGGCCGAGCCTCTAACTGCACTACTTGTTGTCCGCCATCGGCTTTAATCTTTTCGCTAATACGATTTGCCGCTGCCAAAATCATTGCATCGTTTCTAAATGTAGTTGGCAGCGTAAATTGCGATGTCCCTTTTTGAGAATCCGCCTTAGGAAAATATGTTGTGAAAGATGCCATGGTGCCGGCCGAGGCCCCACGCCAGGTATAAATGGCTTGCGATGGGTCTCCCACGGCCATAACCGGATGCCCGCCTCCGTAAAGCGATGACAACATACGAACTTGCGACTGAGATGTATCTTGATACTCATCGAGTAAAACAACGCGATACTTTCCGCGCTCTAAAGTACCAACATCGGAAAAGTTTTGGGCAATATCGGCGGCCAATGACATCTGATCATCAAATGAAAACTCACCAGCTGCCCTACGCCGTTGCATAAAAGTTTCAACCATAGGTATTAGTGAATTACGTTGCAGCATAGCGCGCTGGACAGAACGGACTTCTTCATTTGACACACCATCGAGAACGGATAACTCTTGGATGATCTGATTACCTATAGCTTCAATATCGGCGCCGGCTACTTGGTGCTCCATCATTAACTTTGAGAGCCCTAACAAATCTTTAATTACCGTACTAACTGCACTTTGATTTCGATAAGAATCATCGGCCCAGTTGCGAACAACATCAGATGCAATCTGCCAGATTGCGGCTTCACCCAATGGCTCGGCATCGGCGTCGATGCCATACCTGATTGCATGCTCACTGAGTAATTTACCTGCATACGAATGGTATGTGGTAACCGATGTTGCCGTCGATGTAATGTGTTTGAATTCATTGAGCGTTGCAAGTTGGCGCAGACGTTTACGAATTCGAACTGATAGTTCACCAGCGGCTTTGCGCGTAAAAGTCAGACCTAAGATTTGATCAGGTGTGACAAAACCATTAGCTACCAGATACAGAACCCGGTTACTCATCGTCTCGGTCTTACCCGAACCCGCTCCGGCAATAACTACGGCGGGCTCTAAATCACTACTGATAATCGCCGATTGAAACGTAGTAATCGGTTTAATAGATCCACCGAACTTTGGATGCGCCTGCAACTTGGCAATGATTTCTTCCGGTGAATATTTAGCATCTACACTCATGAAATTACCGTCCGTCCATCGCTTTGAACGGGGCAGGATTTACGTACCGGGCAGCCTTTACAGCGCTTATTGATGGTCGCAAAGAATGTTGCGGCGCCCATTCCTTCGGCGATCTCATTCAGTTTTTCTTTCGTGGCTTCAATATCGATGTTCTCTTGCTTACGAATTGTCGCACTACCCGCATCGGTACCAAGGTAGACAAGTTCAGCACCGGCCGAAATAGTTCCTTGAGTAAATCCACCTTCAACGATTCCTACTTGATAGCTAGCCAGCTGCAAATTACTCTGTGCCTCTTTGCCCGAGATGACACTTGAGCCAGTCTTGAAGTCAATAATGAATAGTGAACCATCGGCCTCGACTTCTAAGCGATCGACACTTCCTCTAATCCGTGCTCGACCAAGCGGGACATCAAAGCGCATCTCGGCATCTATGACTGTGCGCGAAGTTTTAGCGTGATAATCCACAAATTTTTTCAGCATGGTGACAGCGCCTTCTAAACTAGATGCACTAACCCAGCCTGATTCAGAGTCAATTAATCTCCAAGAACTTTCAAGATTAGCGATGAGCGCTTCTCTCGTCGTTCCGGGCTCTTGCACCATCTTTGCGGCAAAAGCGTGGATTGCTGAACCTAAAACTTGTGCACTGCTATCTCCATCGGTTCCACCATTATTTTGTAAAAACCATTTGACTCCGCATTCGATAAAGGCTTCGGCCCCACTGGGTGAGACAACTACTTCTTTGTCGCTATCAATGACGGCGTGGTCTGTACTAATTGGTAGCGAACCTATCCAATGCTCGGGATCAGCTAGATAGATTCCTTCAGTGCTCATAGTTTTTAATAGGGCAGCCGCCTCAACCGCATTATCGCCATGTAAGTTCGCGCGAAGTTCAGCCACTAGTGCAGGAGCGGTAATAGGACGTGGCACATCAGTGAGTACTGGTTCGTCCAGATCCGTCTTGTTGACTAAAACTTCGATAGTTTCAAAAAACGCTGATGGCTCTTCATCATCGCGCTGTACCGCAGTAACGAAAAGTGAGTGTGTGGCGCGGGTTAGCGCCACATGAAACAGGCGCTCTTCATCCTGCATTAAGCCACTAGCCGCAATAACATCTAATTGATCCCGCGGAATATCAGGGTTGCGTTGGCGCTCAACTAATCGCTCTGCACCCAATAATGATGAACGTGTCTTTAAGTTAGGCCATGTACCTTCTTGTAATCCAGCCACTGCTACTAACTGCCATTGCCTTCCTTTGGCGCTATGGACAGTAAGAATTTCAACAAAATCCGGGCGAATACCTTTTGCAGTAATAACATCACCAGCAATATCTTCAGTAGCAATTTCAGAGATGAATGCCGCTGGCCCCGATTGTGGAAAACGCTCAGAGTATCTGGCAGCGCTTTCAAATAACTGCATCATGGCATCTAGATCACGATCGGCAGCTGCGCCCCGAACTCCCGGTCGAAGAGATTGAGTGCGCCATGCACTCGATAGTTTTTGTCCATCACTTGTCTCTGCATTGTCCCAAATCGCCCACAGTAGATCATCGGCGAGAGCGGATTTATTTCGTGCTACCGCTCGCGCTTTTTCTAACAGTGCATGCACTCGAATAACTGAATCGGCGCCTTCGATAAATACGTCACCATCACTAATAGCATCGAGTAGCAACTGTGTGCCTGAGCGATCATCACCTTCGGGGCGGGCAGAAATCATGGCTCGACGAATACGGCGCAACGATATTGAATCAGCGCCACCAAACTCGCTCATCAGTAAACGTTCGGCCGTATCTAAATTTAAAGGTTGGGCTTTAATCGCAACACGGGCAAGTAATAAGAAAGGTGCAATCGCTGGATTACCGGCGAGAGCTTGAAGTTCGCTAGCAACTGGAACTCCTACGTATGAAAAAGCTCGCCGAAGCGCCGATGCCGTAACACCCGGGCTTCGTAAAATTACTGCCATGTCGCTGTATGAAATACCCTCGCGCAGATGTGCGCTTCGACATTGATGAGCAATAAAGGCAGCTTCTTCGGCCCCTGATCTAAAGCGATGAACCTCTACCGAGCCTGTTTTATCAGTGCCACAGCTGCGTTTGCGGGTAAGCGGTGAACCTTTAAAGCCCTGCACATAGGCGTGTGCGACATCAAATAGTGCACGTGCGCTGCGATAGTCCGTTGCCAGCAGAATTTCATGTGCGCGATAAGGATCTAGCGCTGCCGATAAACCATCGGGGTCGGCGCCACGAAAGCGTCCCACTGCGCTGTCGGCATCGGCGCAGATAATCACATCACTGCCAACGAGGGTTGCAAGTAATGCGCGTTGTGCCGGATCACTCTCTTGAAACTCATCGACCATGATGGTTGTAAAGCGCGCACGTAACTGCGCTAAAACATCTGGGTTATTGCGTAAGTGAATCGTTGCACGTGAGACAAGCTCTGATGGATCGATGCGCTCTTTGGCATCGGCAGCGCTAATTTCGCGCATCACCATTGAGTTGATATAGCGTTTCCAAAACTTAGCGGCAGCAGTCCAGTATTTTTCACCCTCTGATAATCCAAGTGACTCTAATTGTGTTGGTCCAATTCCGCGTTCTGATGCGCGCAGAATTAAATCGCGAAGCTCTCGCGCAAAACCATGAGTAGTTAAGGCCGCATGTAAATCTTCGGGCCATTCTTTGGAACCATCGGCAACGTCACCGGCAAGAAGCTCCTTGATATAACTTTCTTGTTCAGGCCCACTTAATAGAATCGGTTCAGGATCCTGATTGCTAGCTTTCATCTTTACAATTGAAAAAGCCAGTGAGTGAAAAGTACGCGCTAACGGTTCAAACATCGTCTTTGTTGTGCGAAGTGCAATTGCATCACGTAGCTCTGATGCTCGTTCACGACCATAGGTCAATAACAAAATAGAGTCTGGGTTTTGTCCATCATTAATTCGTGCTAGCGCAGCTTCAATCAAAACCGTTGTTTTACCCGTGCCTGGGCCACCTTGAACAACAAGTGGAGATCCACGGTGAGCAACTACAGCCATTTGTTCTGGCGATAATTGCGGGACAACGGGAGGTGCGCCAGAGCGCACAAGGGTGAAGCTGGCTTTACTCACAGTGCCAATTCAACCCTAGGGGGCTGACGAAACTGGGTTTATACGTTCTGGTTAGCCTTCTTGGCGCGGGCAGTAGTACGGGCGCGCTCGTTTCCATCAAGAACAACCTTGCGGATTCGAACAACGGCCGGAGTAACTTCTACGCACTCATCTTCGCGGCAAAATTCCAAAGCACCTTCCATGTTTAGCTTCTTAGGCGGAATCAAACGCTCTGATTCATCAGTACCTGAAGCGCGCATGTTAGTCAGCTTCTTTTCGCGAACACAGTTAACGTCCATGTCATCGCTGCGAGAGTTCTCGCCAATAACCATACCTTCATAAACTTCATCGCCTGGTTCAACGAAGATGCTTCCGCGATCTTGTGTTCCGTATAACGCGTATGACGTAACGGTTCCCATACGATCTGAAACAAGTGAACCTGTTCCACGTGTACGGATATCGCCATGCCACGCTTCATAACCATCGAAGACGTGGTGTAGCAAACCTGTTCCGCGAGTTTCAGTTAAAAACTCAGTACGGAAACCAATAAGTCCACGTGACGGAACTTTGTAATCAAGACGAATCCAGCCAGTGCCATGGTTAACCATTTGCTCCATGCGCCCTTTGCGAAGTGCCATCAGCTGAGTTAGCACACCAAGATATTCTTCAGGTGCATCAATTGTTAAACGCTCCATTGGCTCATGAACTTTGCCATCGATCTTCTTAATAACTACCTGTGGCTTACCAACAGTTAATTCAAAACCTTCGCGCTTCATAATTTCAACAAGCACTGCAAGCTGAAGTTCTCCACGACCTTGAACTTCCCATGTATCTGGACGCTCTGTTGTTAACACGCGCAATGACACATTACCAACGAGCTCGGCATCAAGACGGCCCTTTACTTGGCGTGCAGTAAGCAGTTTTCCGCTCTTGCCGGCAAGTGGAGATGTATTAATACCAATAGTCATCGAGATTGATGGCTCATCAACAATAATCAATGGCAATGCATGTGGGTTTTCATTATCGGCCAAAGTTTCGCCCAAAGTAATTGTTTCAATTCCAGCTACCGCAATAATGTCACCTGGGTGCGCTTCAAGGGTAGGTACGCGCTCTAGAGCTTCAGTAATAAGTAGCTCTGAAATCTTTACGCGCTCTGTGGTTCCGTCAGTCTTAATCCAGGTAACGTTCTGACCCTTTTTAATAACTCCTTCGCGCACGCGGCATAAAGCTAAGCGGCCAAGAAATGGTGACGAATCAAGGTTAGTTACGTGAGCCTGTAATGGTGCACCTTCGTGATATTCAGGTGCTGGAATTGCAGAGAAAATCGTGTCAAATAAAACATCTAAGTTTTCTTCTTCTGGCATTCCACCATCTGCTGGACGCTTTAATGATGCACGACCAGCTTTAGCCGATGCGTAAACAACTGGAAATTCAATCTGTGTTTCATTAGCATCTAGATCTAAAAATAGTTCGTACGCTTCATCGACAACTTCGGCGATACGTGAATCGGGGCGGTCGACTTTATTGATTACCAAAATAACTGGCAGATTCTTCTCTAGCGCTTTGCGCAAAACGAATCGTGTTTGAGGCAGTGGGCCTTCAGATGCATCAACTAACAAGATAACGCCATCGACCATTTCTAGTCCGCGCTCTACTTCGCCACCAAAATCGGCGTGGCCTGGAGTATCAATAATGTTAACAATTGTGTCGCCGCGCTTTACTGCAGTGTTCTTAG
>WLHW01000045.1 GCA_009702525.1 Actinomycetota bacterium | reverse complement strand
GGGCTAGATCGCGGTCAGATGATTGTGGATGGCAAAGATGTCACTTTCCAAAATGCAAACAAGCGTGGAATGGGAATGGTCTTTCAGGCTTACTCCTTATTTCCTCATATGACTGCGCGTGAAAATGTTGAATACGGCTTAAAACTTCGGGCAAATAAAACAACTGCTGATAAGCGCAAAGCTCGCTCAGGTGAGTTATTGGATTTAGTTGGCCTCTCTACTCACGTTAATCACTATCCATACCAATTATCTGGTGGACAACAACAGCGCATAGCACTTGCGCGCGCTTTAGCAATATCTCCAAAAGTTTTACTTCTAGATGAACCACTTTCAGCTCTAGATGCGAAAGTTCGCACACAGCTCCGCGAAGAAATTCGTCGCATTCAAGTCGAGCTAGGTACCACAACTCTTTTCGTAACTCACGATCAAGAAGAAGCACTTAGCATTGCCGATCGAGTCGGTGTCATGCGCAATGGTGTTCTTGAACAAATTGCAGCACCGGCCGAACTCTATGATCGCCCAACTACTGCCTTTGTTGCTGAATTCGTAGGTTTAACTAACCCGATTGCTGGAAAAGTAAGCAGTGGAACAATTGAAATTCTTGGTGGGGTAGTAAAAACTCTTCCCGGCTCAGTTACATCTGGTAACGGAATTGCACTCGTGCGACCTGAAAGCATTGACGTTGTTGCAAGTAAGTCAGCAAATGCAACGGTCTTCTCAGCTAGCTTCTTAGGGGCAACCTGTCGCTTAAGTATCTCCCTCAATGATGGAACTCGCGTCACTGCACAGCTGCCAAGTCCTGATGCCGCTGGTCTTGGTGCGGGTGCTCCTGTGAAAGTTTCACTTCTAGATTTGCCAGTGTTTGTAAAGGCTGCTGGATAATGTTTGGAAAAATCTCATCGCTAGAGACATTCACCGATGAGTTTGTTTGTTTTGTGAAGGTGACGACAACCGATGGACATATTGGTTGGGGTCAAACCTCTACATATAACGCCGACATAACTGCCAAAGTTTTTCACCGCCAAATTGCCCCATGGGCAATCGGTCACGATGCATCCGATATCGGTGCCTTAATTACGCTTATCGAAGCTAAAGAACATAAATATCCTGGAAGTTATCGATGCCGAGCAAATGCCGGGCTAGATACCGCGCTGTGGGATCTACGTGGCCGCGCCGAAGGTAAGCCAGTTGTCGAGCTGCTTGGGGGCCTTCCAAAGAAACTTCGCACATATGCATCGTCCATGAAGCGCGACATCACACCACAAGAGGAAGCCGAACGCTTCGTACAGTTGCGTGACACGTATGGCTTTGATGCATTTAAATGGCGCGTAGCTGCAGAGTGCGGAAATGATATTGACGAATGGCCAGGACGCACAGAAGAAGTTGTCCCAGTGGTTTCTCGCGCACTGGGTGATGGAATTTCAAAATTGGTCGATGGCAATAGTGGTTTTTCACCTAAACGTGCAATTGAAGTTGGTGCACTCCTTGAGGCCGAAGGTATTACGCACTTTGAAGAACCGTGTAAGTACTGGGAGCTCGAGGAGACAAAACAAGTCACCGATGCGCTTTCGATCGATGTAACTGGTGGCGAACAAGATTGGGATTTAGTTACATGGCAACGCATGATCGATATGCGTGCAGTAAATATTTTACAGCCCGACATCATGTATATGGGAGGCATTTGGCGCACGTTAAAAGTTGTGGAGATGGCTAAAAAAGCCAATATGCCCATCACCCCACACAGCGCCAATCTCTCACTTGTAACAATCTGTACTATGCATTTATTAGGTGCCATTGATAATCCCGGCAAATACCTTGAGTTTTCTATTGAAGGCTTTGATTACTACCCATGGCAAAAAGATTTATTTCTTGGAGATCCATTCGCTATTGACGGTGGCATGATTCAAATTCCTTCAGCGCCTGGATGGGGCGTAGAGATAAATCCAGCGTGGTTAAGCAAGGCAACGCACCAGGTGACAACTCTATAAAAATATAAAAGGAGGGAGTGAATTTCTCACGCCCTCCCTTTATAAAAAAGCTAGTTAATTAAGCAACTGCCTTCTTAAGCTTTGTTCCAGCGCTTACCTTGACGCCAGTGCGAGCAGGAATCTGAAGAACTGCACCAGTTTGTGGGTTGCGTCCGGAACGTGCTGCACGAGCAACTGCCTCAATTGAAATAAAGCCTGGGAGAACTAGCTTCTCCTTGCTCTGAAGCATTGAAATTGCTAGACCTTCAAGAGCCTCGAGAACTGATGAGACAGCACTCTCTGACTGCTTTGAATCTGCGGCTAGCTTTGCAACGATTTCTTTTTTATTCATAAAGGTCTCTCCAGTACTGGGTTGAAGTTAATACACGTAATCTTGCCAGCAAAGGCGTGACATAGAGGCTTAACCACGCTTAATTTCACCTAAATTCGCACGATTTCACCTTTTTACCCCACTTTTCTCCCCTTTTCCCGAGGATTGCACGAACATTCCACGCACAATCTCTTGTGGCATCTGCTGAGCTCCTGCTTTAAAGTGTGGCCGTGAATAAAACTATTGATGCCGATTTTCTCAGCCTTCCATTGACCGCAGTCTCTGATGCTGCGATCTCAACTGCTACCAGTGCCGGAGCATCACATGTTGATGTTCGAATTGAACGAACTCGCACAGGTCTATTAGCCCTGCGCGATGCTAAACCCGAAACACAGAGCGATGAAACTCTGACCGGTGTTGGAGTGCGAGTTATTGTAAATGGCGCTTGGGGTTTTGCATCTAGTCCCGAGATTTCAGTAAAAGTTGCTCAACAACTCGCACTTACCGCTGTGGCAATGGCAAAAACTTCTAAACCGCTTTCAACGCAGGAGATTTCACTTGTAACAGAGCCGGTTTATGCACAGAAGACATGGGTCTCTGATTATGAAATCGATCCATTTTCTGTTTCAGATGGTGATAAGAAGGATCGATTAGCGCAATTAAGTAACTCGCTTCTAAAGAGCAGCAATGTTAATCACACATCGGCCCATGCAATGTATGTAAAAGAGCAAAAACATTACGCAGATTCCTACGGAACAAGTACCACTCAACAACGTGTTCGAATGCAGACTCAAATCGAAGCAATTTCAACCGGTGCAGGTGGCTTTGAATCTATGCGCACGCTAGCGGCCCCTTCAGGCTATGGCTGGGAATGGATGGGAAATACGCACTGGAACTGGGATGCCGAGATTGAAGAACTTCCAACATTATTAGCAGAAAAAGTAGCATCTCCTTCGGTTGTTCCTGGTCGATACGACGTTTTAGTTCATCCATCTAACTTGTGGCTGACTATTCACGAATCAATTGGCCATGCAACTGAGCTTGATCGAGCAATTGGATATGAAGCAAATTATGCAGGTACGTCATTTGCTACTCCTGATAAGTTAAACACCTTAAAATATGGATCACCTTTAATGAATGTGACCGGTGATCGAAATACTCCACATGGATTAAGTACGGTTGGTTTTGATGACGAGGGTGTCGCAGCTCAACAATGGGACATTATCAAAGATGGAATCTTGGTTGGGTACCAATTAGACCGCCGAATCGCAGCAGCAGTTAATCGCGATCGCAGTAATGGCTGTGCTTATTCAGACTCCCCCGCACATGTGCCAATTCAGCGAATGCCAAATGTTTCTTTGCAGCCAAATCCAACTGGTCCCACTTATGATGAGATGGTTTCTTCAATGGACGATGGAATTATTATCAAAGGCGATAAATCCTGGTCTATCGATATGCAACGCTATAACTTCCAATTTACTGGACAACAGTTCCATCGCGTTAAGAATGGAAAGATTGTTGGTCAACTAAAAGATGTTGCCTATCAAGCGACAACGACGGATTTCTGGGGCTCGATGAAAGTTGTTGGCGGGCCATCTACTTATGTATTGGGCGGCGCTTTTAACTGCGGTAAAGCCCAACCGGGTCAGGTTGCAGCCGTCAGTCATGGTTGCCCCGCGGCGATTTTCGACAAAGTTAACATTCTCAATACTGTTGCGGAGGCTGGAAAATGATTTCTGCTCAAGATCTAATTGAAAAGATCACATCTGCCGCAACGTGTGATGATTGCATCGTCGTTGTAAAAGATAAGACACAAGCCAATCTTCGCTGGGCATCCAGCACATTGACTACAAACGGTGTGATTACAGAACGAAGCGTCACCGTAATCGCATTCATCGCTCAAGACGGTGGAATGGCAGCTGGCGGAGTTTCACGCACAGATGTCAACGAATCTGATATTCCACAGTTACTAGAGCAAGCCGTTGCCGCAGCAAAAGCCGCTGGCAAGGCCGAGGATTTTGCGCCTTTAGCTACAAACGTTTCATTAGGTGACTGGAATGGCCAACATGTTCCAACTGGTCCAGAGATCTTTAAAGATTTTGCTCCGGCACTTGGCGATATGTTCGCACGCTCTGTCAGTGATGACATTGAACTCTTCGGTTACGCCGAACACACTCATGAAACAACATGGATCGGTTCTAAAGGCGGACTGCGCCTGCGTAAAGATTCACCTGTAGGACGTGTCGAGATGACTGGTAAGTCCCATCAGCGCTCACGTTCAACGTGGTCGGGTATTGAGACACGTGATTTTAAAAATGTCTCGGTTGCAGATATCGATGCAGAAGTACGTCAGCGTCTTAATTGGCAAGCTAAAAAAGTAGATATGCCTGCTGGCCACTACGACACAATTTTGCCGTCGGGTAGCGTTGCAGATTTATTTACCTACATGATGTGGGTCTCAGGCGCTCGTGATGCCTTTGAAGGTCAAAGTGTGTTTTCAAAGCCAGGCGGTGGAACGCGAGTTGGTGAAAAACTTTCTAACGTTGGCTTCCAATTCTTCACCGATCCAAACTATGCCCAACTTCCTGCAGCTAACTTTGTAGCAACTGCAGTTAGCTCACCATTTTCATCAGTCTTTGATAACGGTCAACCAATCAAGCATGTCGACTGGATTAAAGATGGAGTTTTGCAGTCGCTGATTCAAACTCGTGCGACTGCTGCATTAACTTCACTTGATTTCACCCCGCTTGGTGAAAATGCCATCATGAGTGTTGACGGCGGCAAGGGTTCATTAACTGATTTAATTTCAAAGGTCGATGACGGACTTCTTTTGACAACCTTCTGGTACATCCGAATGGTTGATCCAAACTCCTTACTGTTAACTGGCTTGACTCGTGATGGTGTTTATCATGTCAAAGGTGGCGAAGTAGTCGGAGCAACTAATAACTTCCGCTGGAATGATTCACCAGTATCCGCGCTCAACCGTATAGCTCACGCAAGTGCGACTGAATGGACTCAACCACGCGAGTGGGCTGGCGATATATCCAATATGGCTGTGCCAGCACTTGTTATAAAGAATTTCAACATGTCTACGGTGAGCCCGGGCAATTAACCCATTTAGTATGGGTTAATGCTGGAGAAACTTACACGCTCGACTCTAAGACACCGGTATGTGATTCTTTTTATTTGGTTGTTTTTTATCTGTGTTAGCATTTTTGCTGGCGGAAAACTCAACGATCACTTAACAACATCGTTATCGGTTCCTGGAAGTGAATCTGAAAAGGCTTCGCAGATTCTTAGTGAGCAATTTGGCGAAAATATCGAGGGCTCCTTTACCGTTATTTATAAGTTCACCAACGCCACGAAGGCCGAGTTAGAACAACTTAATCAAAAGGTTTCGACAGCAGCGACAGCTATTCCCACGGCAAAGATTGCTGCTCACCGTGCGCTAGGTGGAGTTCTCTATGTAAACATCTCTACCGGATATGATTTGCTGAAAGCGGCTTCTTATACCGATACGTTGCGTGCAGCCCTTGCACGAGTTGGACTAGGCACAGCTTTAGTCTCTGGTCCGCCTGCAATTGAACGTGATGTCACACCAATTTTAAAATCTGATTTACGGCAGGGCCAAGGCGTGGCTATTGTGGTTGCGCTATTGTTGTTGATTCTCATGTTGGGTGCTTGCTGGGCAATATATATTCCACTGGTTTTTGCTGTGGCATCGGTTTCTTTAGCTTTAGGTTTAATCTCATTGCTGGCACAGAAATTCTTAATGGTTCTCTATATTCCAAATATCGTCGAGCTTATTGGGCTAGGACTTGCTATTGATTATTCGCTTCTAATTTTGCATCGCTTTAGACGTGAGTTAATTGATGGCCCTGCTGATAACATTAATGACGTAATCATCCGGACCATGAAAACTGCTGGACGCACAGTTGTCATATCAGGCCTAAGTGTTTCAATCGCACTTGCAACACTGTTCTTGGTTCCGGTGCCATTTGTTCGCTCATTAGGAATGGCTGCGATTCTTGTTCCACTAGTCTGCATTGTGACTGCCCTAACTTTTCAACCGGTTTTGCTCTCTCTGTGTGGCCGTAAAGGCACACTCCCGCATGGCTTTAAGGGTCTGATTGGACGCACAGATGTAATGAGCGGGATGTGGGCGAGAATAGCGCGCTTCGTTGTTGAACGCCCGCGACTTGTATTTTCTAGCACACTCGCTGTTTTGCTGGCACTTGCATCATCGGTACTTTTCTTGCAAGTGACCCCTAGCTCGCTCACAGCTATTCCAGCGAATTTAGAGTCAGCCAAAGCTCTGACTATGGTGACGGATCGAGTAGGTACCGGCGTTATAACCCCTATTGAGATTGCCATCGACCTTGGTGCGCCGCAGCTATCTACCGATCCTGACATTGCTCTAGCTAAAATGACACTTATCGCTCAAATACAGAAAAATCCACATACTTTTCTAGTTGCTGCCGGGCAAGAACCAACATTTACGGACCCAACCGGGCGATACATGCGCATTATTGTTGTAGCCAACGATGCCTTAGGTGATGCATCGACCAAGGATTTAGTGCAAAAGCTGCGATCTAGTTTAATTCCGGAGGCGGGATTTCCAAAGAGTGCAAAGATCTATGTGGGTGGTGCGCCTGCACAAGGCGTAGACTTAGTACACACGATCTTTACAACCTTTCCGTGGATTATTCTGCTCATCCTGATTTTTACTTTTCTTATTCTTATGCGCGCAATGCGTTCAGTGATCTTGCCTCTTAAAGCAATTGCTCTAGATCTGATATCAATCGCAACTGCTATAAGTGCCCTTGTCCTTGTCTTCAAATTTGGTTTTGCATCATCGTTCTTGGGTACATATCGCCTTGATCAAATAGAAGTCTGGGTCGTCATCTTTCTCTTTGCTGTTCTCTTTGGCCTATCGATGGATTATGAAGTCTTCCTCGTTTCTAGAATGCGTGAGGCGCGAGATAATGGCGCCAACAATTCGCAAGCAATTATTGAAGGTCTGGCACATACAGGAACAGTCGTGAGTGCAGCGGCAGTAATTTTAGTTGGCGCACTCAGTGGCTTAGTTAACGGCCACTTTGCTGGATTACAGCAGTTGGGTATTGGCCTTGCTGTGGGTATTTTGATCGATGCCACATTAATCCGTGGTCTTTTATTGCCAAGCTCCATGGTGCTGCTGGGCCGCTGGAACTGGTGGCTTCCAGGATCTTTGGCTCGTTTATTGAAAACTGAAGCCTCACTCCTAGATAAACCAGAAGTGAGGCTTTAGCCCCTCAAGTAATTTCTACTTTGTAATGTTTATTGCAAAGTGGAAGGCTGGAATTTGATAGCCCAGTGCTAAGCCCGCAAAGTCGCGATCAAATGTAAGCACTGGAGTCATTCCATAAGGAGTGTTTCCATATGAAGGTTGCTGAGTGTAAAGCAGTGGGCGTAAATCAATAATGTGCGTACCGATTCCACCTAAGGCCTTTAAATGGACTACGAGATACCCATTGGAGTTAAATCCACAGCCATAACCAATATAACTATTGTCATAGGTGACAGCCAATGTGTTATCAAATTGAGTCCACCCAACACCCTTAATACTGATCGTAAACTCCTCGCCCTGTTTGAACGTATTAGTCGGTGCTCCTGCACCACCCTTAGCAAAGGCCTCTACGGATCCAGAGAGATCGGCTTTAGCTAAACCTAAACCAATAGTTTTTCCATTCTTATCAAGGAAAGGCATGATGCTTTCTTTAACGTAGAAAGAGGTTTGTGCTTCAATCAAGTCACCTTGTTTGATCTGAATTACATGCCAACCACCAAGATGATCGGGAATTGTGACCTCTTTACTAATTGAACTACCAGTTACATCTACCGTACCTAATGGCAGGGAGTTATAGACCCAGCAAGTACCGGTAGTGCAGTTAACACGGTTACCGACAACCGTTGCCCACACAATTTGATGTGATCCCGTGGTTGTTAAACCGTTGACATTGACCGTCGTTTTACTTCCCACCGGTCCGCTATCAATAGATAGGGACGCTACTGCAGTAGTTGCAGGATCTAAACCAATAGTTGACAAAGTAGTTCGTGCAGATACTGATGGAGTTACTTTGGCAGGCCACTGAATATAAGGCTTGAAAGCTCCATTATCTTTAGTAATCGTAAATATTCCAGAACCACTATTTGCATAAGGAACTGGCGATTGCATTACATTTAAATAGGAAAATGAGATTGCTTCATTTGCTTGTATGTAGTGCTTACCAACCCCACCAGATGCCAGAATGATGGCGGTCGCTGTTCCTCGCGTCCAACGTGCCATCATCTCGCCCGCAAAGTGATTGTCATAAATAAGAGCAGATCCAGCTGCATATAACTTAGGACCAAGACCGGTATATGTAACGGTGATAGGCGTACCTACAGCTCCACTTTTTGGAGTCATGGAGAATCCGCGCGCTACTTGTACGCCACCATGGCCCGCACCAACTCCTGCTGCGATGGCATAAATATCATGCACCCCGCCCCAGTCTGATGGAATCTTTGTTTTGAAGGTGAATGAGCCTGTGAAATCAGTTGTAACAGTTGCCATGTCAACGGTGTAGTTAACATAACTTGTTCCCATGTAGTTAGCCGTATTTGGCTCTATTCCTGCGACCCAACTGGCATCAGAAGTCGACCACGTTAATGTGAACGATGTATTTAATGCCATACCTTTACCCGAAATCACAATGGGATCTCCCACAATGCCTTGGGCTGGAACCACAGTTAAGTTGACCATTGATTGAGGAGTAGTAAATGCTCCAACCTTTGTTCCGCTAAATGGCAGCGCAGGAATATTTGGAATTCCAGCTGGGGCAATCAATGTCGTACCAACTGTCGCATCTGCGCCATGTGCTGGATTCACCATGGTCATTGCCATGGTGAATACAACAACCGAGCTAATAACACCTGCACTTCTAAGCTTTCTATTCAACTTTCTTTTCATTTTCTTTTCTCCGAATCGTGATTTAAGCCTTTGGAAGTGCGTAAAGAGTTAACTTAGAAGTGTCAGTAAAGTTTGATGCCCATGTTGCAGTTGGACCCTTCAGTGCTGATGAAAGCGCGATAGTGCGGTAGTAGCTCACACGTTCATAAGCAGCGCGTCCATTTTCGATAACACGCTTTCCATCAAGCATTTTTGGGACTAATTTAGTTGAGAGTACTTTCATGGTTGTTGTGTCTTTAGCGACCATTGTGATTTTGTAACTAATTATTCCAAGAGTGCTATACAAAGGTGCAGCACCTGTCTTTAGAACTGCAGTCCAAAAAGCAACTCCGCTGTGATTTCCATATGACATAGCGATCGGATCTTTCACTCCCGCGATTTCAATAAATGCTTTCGCGGTGTTATTTGTATCCATTACAGCCCCACCTTGATCGGCATTATTGGCGTAAACGCGAAAGACAATAGTCTGGCCAATAATGTATTCGCTAGAAATAGTGCAACCAACGCCAAAACGCGGAGCGAGAGCGCCAGTTGAACCGGAAGCTAAGACTGTGTCTACATAAATATGTATGGGTGAGACAACGCCTTGTACAGGTACTCCAACTTT
>WLHW01000044.1 GCA_009702525.1 Actinomycetota bacterium | reverse complement strand
ATTGTCCGCCCAGAACCAACTTGTATGCGCTCAAAATCTCGGGCCAATAAGTGGGTGGTGAGGGACTCGAACCCCCGACCCGGTGATTAAGAGTCACCTGCTCTACCAACTGAGCTAACCACCCGAGGCACTCAGGCGCCGGAAACGCTTGATTGCAGGGGGAAACCTATCAGCAACTGGGCCCTTGCCGCACATAGGCAACACCGCCAAAATGGAGACATGAGTCGCTGGGAAATAAGGATTGCCCTAGCCCTGACATTGTTTTTGACAGGGTTTACTGGCGGTGCAGAAGCGGCTGCGCCAACTGTTGTAGATGTTATTGCGAAGATGGCAGTAAAAGGCAGGGCGGCAAAGACTGGCTACACACGTGATCAATTTGGAACCGCTTGGAAAGATGTTGATCGAAATGGCTGCGATACCCGCAACGATATTCTTAATCGCGACTTGAGCTCGATTATCTACAAAGTGAGTGCCAAGGATTGCGTCGTTTTATCTGGAGTTTTGACAGATCCATATTCAGGAGAGAGCATCAGTTTTCTCAGGGGAGTAGCCACTAGCTCGGATGTGCAAATCGATCATGTGGTCGCCTTATCCAATGCCTGGCAGACCGGTGCATTTAAATTAACTCTGGAAGTACGAACTGCCTTTGCAAATGATCCACTTAATTTATTGGCAGTTAAAGGGGTTTTGAATTCGCAGAAAGGCGATGGCGATGCAGCGACGTGGTTGCCACCGCGAAAGAGTTATCGATGCGCATACGTTGCTCGGCAGGTGGCAGTTAAATATAAATATGGTTTATGGCTAACTGCGCCAGAAAAAGCTGCGATTTTAAAACTGCTCGATGCTTGCCCAGGGCAAGTAATTCCTAACGGTTAAATCGCATCCATTCCGCGCTCGCCAGTTCTAACTCGAACAACAGTTTCAACTGGAGTAACCCAGACTTTTCCATCACCGATTGTTCCGCTATGAGCAGTCTCAACAATCAGATCAAGAATTCTCGAACACTCTTCATCATCAGCTAAAACTTCAATGCGAACCTTCGGAATGAAATCAACAGTGTATTCAGCTCCGCGATAAATCTCGGTATGCCCTTTTTGTCGGCCATATCCATGTGTTTCTGACACAGTCATTCCATGTACACCAGCGGCTTGCAGAGCAAGTTTTATCTCATCAACCTTGCCTGGCTTAACGATGGCAGTAATTAGTTTCATGTCTATAGCCTCTCGTTAGTACCGGTTTGAATTTCCGGTGATGTCATAAGCTGATTCTGCGTGATAAACCGTATCTAGTCCACCAATTTCATCATCGTGCGTAGCTCTAAAGCCAATGGTCTTACTGATGACAGTGGCAATGATCCAGGTTGCGCAGAAGGAAAAGAGTGCAACGACCACTATGGCGATTAGTTGGCGCACTAGCAGGTCAGTGCCGCCACCTGAGAACAGACCATCTTTACCGGCTGAGTTCACACTTACCGTTGCAAGTAAACCGATTCCGATCATTCCAATGATGCCTGAGACGCCATGTACACCGACCACATCTAATGAGTCGTCATAGCCAAACTTGTATTTACGTGAGACTGCATAAGAGCCGGCAACACCTGCTAGTAAACCAAGTAGCAATGCACCAAGCGGATTAACGAAACCGCATGCAGGTGTAATAACTACCGCTCCTGCAATTGCGCCCGATGCAACACCCAGGGTTGTCGCTTTGCCATCGCGACGTTTTTCAAATAGCACCCAAGATATCGATGCCGCAGCTGATGCAATTTGAGTATTGATCATTGCAGTAGCCGCTAAAGAACCGGCTGATAAAGCACTTCCTGCGTTAAAACCAAACCAGCCAAACCACAACATCCCTGCACCAAGAAGTACGAGCGGCATATTGTGCGGACGCATTGGGTCGCGTCTGAAACCATCGCGCTTACCTAAAACTATCGCTAGAGCAAGGGCTGCAGCACCTGAGTTAATTTCAACGACGGTGCCGCCCGCAAAATCGAGAGCCCCTAATCTATCTACGATCCAACCACCCGTGCCACCTTGTGCTGCAAATGCCCAATGTGCAACGGGGATGTAGACCAAAGTAATCCAGACGGCAACAAATAAAACCCATGAGCCATATTTTGCGCGATCAGCGATTGCACCTGACAGCAGGGCAACTGTAATGATGGCGAAAGTAAGTTGGAACATGGCAAAAGCCAAGGTAGGAATCTGGTGGCCTTCAGGACCAACAACTTGATCAAGTGTTTTAGCTAAACCTAGGTTTTCAAAGCCACCAATTAATCCACCGTGGGATTTTCCAAAAGTGAGTGAATAGCCATAGAGGACCCAGATAATTGTGGTGATACCCATAGCTCCAAAGGACATCATCATCATGTTTAAGACGCTTTTAGCTCGAACCATTCCGCCGTAAAAGATTGCTAAACCTGGGGTCATAAAAAGAACGAGTGCTCCACTTGCTAGCACCCATGCTGTATCTCCGCTGTTAATCACTTAGCTCTCCCTAAGTCCATACCTAATCAATGGCTTGCTTTAAAACGCTCGCGTGATCGTTCAATCTCCAATTGGGCTTCACTGTGATTGACCCAGTTGCCACCGGTCACACTTTTACCTGGCTCTAGCGCTTTATAGACTTCAAAGAAGTGTTGAATTTCTGAAAGTTCAAACTTTGGAACATCATCTAAATCTTGGAAAGAAGATTTACGAATATCACCGGCTGCAACGCATAGTAATTTGTCATCTCCGCCAGCTTCATCGGTCATGTTAAACATTCCGATTGCGCGGCAAGAAACTACGCAGCCGGGAAATGTTGGTTCATCCAACATGACTAATGCATCAAGTGGATCACCATCGAGTGAGAGAGTGTTTTTAACAAAGCCATAGTCATATGGATATCGCGTCGAAGTAAAGAGCATGCGATCAAGGCGGATCTCACCAGTTAAGTGATCGACCTCGTATTTGTTACGACTGCCGGCGGGGATTTCGATAATGACATCAAAGATCATGAGCGCCGACTTTCTACTAGACGTGCATTTGTACATAAGTGGGGTGAGCGACGGGGCTCGAACCCGCGACATCCCGGACCACAACCGGGTGCTCTACCAGCTGAGCTACGCCCACCATGAGGTGCAAATCCTACCTTCTACTGCACCTGTCCCGGAACGAATACTGCGGTGCGGTAGTAAGCCAACTCGGCGATTGAATCCTTGATATCGCCTAATGCGCGGTGATTGCCGGTTTTAGCTGGGGCGTTGAAGTAGGCCTTGGGATACCAGCGGCGCGCTAACTCTTTAATCGAGGAGACATCGATTGTTCGATAGTGCAGGAAGTCATTTAAGGCGGGCATATCGCGTGCAATAAATGTGCGATCAACGCCTACCGAGTTTCCGGCCAAGGGAGATTTGCCAGGTTGCAAACCGCACTCTAATAAATATGCGATGACTTTCAGTTCTGCCTCAACCAATGAGATTCCGTTGGGAATCTCGGTAATTAATCCAGATGTCGTGTGCATCGCGGTGACGAAATCATTCATCCCCGCTAAATCTTCGGCGCTCGCAGTGATGACAACATCGACTCCATCACCGATCACATTTAACTCTGAGTCGGTCACAAGGACGGCGATCTCGACCAGGACATCCTTTTCAAGGGACAGTCCAGTCATCTCGCAGTCGATCCAAATGAGGTTCGGTTGTTCATTGGCCATGCGCGCCTGGCAGGAATCGAACCTGCGACAACCCGCTTAGAAGGCGGGTGCTCTATCCGACTGAGCTACAGGCGCCTGTAGTGGGTCGTGGATGCTAAGTCTACCGACACATAACGGTAAGGTTTCATCCCATGGCTGAGTTCATTTATACGATGAAAAAGGCGCGGAAAGCGCATGGTGACAAAGTAATTCTCGATGACGTCACCATCATGTTTTATCCCGGCGCTAAGATCGGCGTGGTCGGCCCTAACGGTGCCGGTAAGTCCACAGTCCTTCAAATTATGGCCGGTCTGCAACAGCCATCTAATGGTGAGGCCTATATAACTCCCGGATATACCGTGGGTATTTTGCTGCAAGAGCCAGTTTTAGATGAGACCAAAAACGTTATTGACAATGTTAAAGAGGGCGTAGCCGAAACCGTTGCGATGCTCGATCGCTTCAATGCAATTAGTGAAGAGCTCGGTAATCCCGATGCCGACTATGACAAGTTGTTAGCCGAGATGGGTAATCTGCAAGAGAAGTTAGATCATCGCAATGCATGGGAGCTAGATTCGCAGTTAGAGCAAGCGATGGATGCTCTGCGTTGCCCCCCACCTGATGCCGATGTTTCAGTGTTATCTGGTGGAGAAAAACGCCGCGTTGCTTTGTGTAAGTTGCTTTTGCAGGCTCCTGATTTATTACTTCTGGATGAGCCAACGAACCACCTTGATGCCGAATCTGTTTTATGGTTAGAACAACATTTAAATAAGTATCACGGCGCAGTTGTAGCGATTACGCACGATAGATATTTCTTGGACAACGTGGCCCAGTGGATTCTAGAACTCGACCGAGGTCGTGCTTACCCATACGAAGGCAACTACACAACATATTTGGAAACTAAGTCTGCACGTTTAAAGATTGAAGGCCAGAAAGATGCCAAGCGCGCAAAGCGTTTAACTGAAGAGCTGGAATGGGTTCGCCAAAATGCAAAGGGCCGCCAAGTTAAATCTAAGGCCCGTCTCGCGCGTTATGAAGAAATGGCCGCCGAAGCCGACAAGATGCGCAAGTTGGACTTTGAAGAGATTCAAATTCCACCTGGGCCACGTCTTGGAAATGTTGTTATTGAAGTTGAACATTTAAGTAAGGGTTTTGGGGATCGCGTATTAATCGATGATCTTTCATTCACGCTTCCACGCAATGGAATTGTGGGAATCATTGGTCCTAACGGTGCAGGTAAAACAACGTTGTTCAAGACGTTGATGGGCTTAGAAACTCCCGACTCAGGTAACGTGAAAATCGGTGAAACCGTCAAGATTTCCTACGTCGATCAGTCTCGTGGGGGCATCGATCCAAAGAAAACTCTGTGGGAAGTCGTCTCAGATGGTCTTGATTTTATTAAGGTCGGAATGGTTGAGATGCCATCGCGCGCATATGTATCGTGCTTTGGTTTTAAAGGCCCAGATCAGCAAAAGCCCGCAGGAATTTTATCGGGTGGAGAGCGCAACCGTTTAAACTTAGCGTTAACACTTAAGCAAGGTGGCAATCTGTTACTACTCGATGAGCCAACTAACGATTTAGATGTTGAAACTCTTGGTTCTCTTGAAAATGCCCTACTTGAGTTTCCAGGGTGCGCGGTTGTGATTTCCCACGATCGTTGGTTCCTTGACCGTGTTGCGACACATATTTTGGCATACGAAGGTGACTCAAAGTGGTTCTGGTTTGAAGGTAACTTTGAAAGCTATGAGGAAAATAAGATCCAACGTCTTGGCGCTGATGCGGCCCGTCCGCACCGCGTTACATACAGAAAGTTGACACGCTGATGAAGTTCACAAATAAGCAGTATGTCCGCTGGGACGACTTAGATGCGATGGCACATGTAAATAATGCTAAGTATTTAACGTATGCCCAAGAAGCACGCTTTGCAATGCTCGGCAGTTTCAATATGGTCGTCGCTCGCGCTGAAGTTGATTTTAAAGCACCTATTAGCGAGGGTAATATCTTTGCCGATGTAAGTTGTTGGGTTGATTCAATAGGAACATCCTCTTTTACAATGATTTATGAAATTTCAAAGGATGGAACACTCTTCGCTCGAGTCAAGACAGTACAGGTTTCGGTAACTGAAGATACAAAGAGTTCACGACCACTCTCTGATCATCAACGCCAAGTCCTTAACACATTTTTGGAGACGGAGTAGAAATGTCACAGCTAGCATCCCGCGCAGAACGCCCTTGGTGGAGAGATGCCGTTACGTATCAAATTTATATTCGCTCCTTCGCCGATGCTAATGGTGATGGAATCGGTGATGTTGAAGGCATCCGTTCGCGCCTGCCGTATTTAAAGAAGTTGGGCATCGATGCAATCTGGATTACACCGTGGTATCCATCCCCACAACACGATCATGGGTACGACGTTGCCGACTATATGGATATCGAACCTGATTACGGAACATTGGCCCAGGCCGAGCAGTTAATTAAAGAGGCTCATGACTACGGAATTAAATTCATAGTCGATATCGTTCCTAATCACACATCCAGCGACCATAAATGGTTCCAAGCTGCACTTGCTGCGGCCCCAGGTTCACCCGAGCGCAATCGCTATATTTTCCGTGATGGTAAAGGTCCACATGGTGACGTGCCACCTAATAACTGGGAGGCCGTCTTTGGTGGTTGTGCCTGGCAGCGCGTTACAGAGGCCGATGGAAAGTTAGGTCAGTGGTACTTACATATCTTTGCCGTTGAACAACCTGATTTAAATTGGGAAAACCCAGAAGTTGTTTCGCATTTAGAAGATGTTTTAAAGTTTTGGTTAGACCGTGGAGTCGATGGTTTCCGAATCGATGTTGCTCACGGAATGTTTAAAGAAAAAGGCTTACCAGATATTAAGAAAGATCCAGCGGCCGAGATGTTAGGCACTGAGCACAAGCCTTTCTGGGATCAAGAAGGCGTTCACGATATCTATCGTTCTTGGCGCAAAATCTTTGATTCATATCCTGGGGATCGCATGGCAGTTGCCGAAGCATGGGTTAGTCCCGCCTCACGCATCGCGCGCTATGTTCGTCCCGATGAACTTCAAAACTCATTTAACTTTGAGATGCTCACAACATTGTGGAAAGCAGATCAGATTCGCACAAAGATTAATAACTCAATTAGTGCACTTGAAGAAGTTGGCGCACCAACATCATGGGTATTTAACAATCACGATGTAGTGCGCTCCGTTGATCGTTTAGATCTTGGACTCACTAATCACGGTGATACGACTCGTTCGCGTCAAGGCGATCCTGCACAGTTCAACATTGCTCGTGGAACACTACGTGCGCGCAGTGCCGCGTTAATGATGTTGGCACTTCCGGGTGGTGCGTATATGTACCAAGGTGAAGAGTTAGCGTTACCAGAAGTACGCGATATTCCCGAGGATCGTCTTACTGATCCGCGGTGGAAGATGAGCGGTTACACAGATCGTGGTCGCGATGGTTGTCGTGTTCCACTGCCGTGGTCATCAGATCCTGCAGGAGCATTTGGTTTCTCAAGTAATGCCGCTTTACCTATTGATAAAGCCTGGCTCCCACAATCACCGTGGTGGGGAAAGTTTTCAGCCGAGTCCCAAGATGGTGTTAATGATTCAACGCTATCTATGTACCAAGAGGCACTTGCAATTCGCAAAGCCGAACAGGGTTTAGGTGATGGTCCAATGGAATGGATTGAGGCCGGCAAAGATGTAGTTGCATTCGAGCGTCCTGGAGATTTTGCGTGTTACATCAATCTGGGTGAATCAATTGAGCTGCCATCGAATTCGCAGGTTTTGGTGAGCAGTGGACCAATCCATGCTCACACACTGCCAACTGATACTGCAGCCTGGGTCAGAATAACTCGCTAATGCCAAACACTGCGCTGCAACAGAAAGTTGTACGCACACTTGCATCAGCGCAGGTACTCAATGGCATTGGTGTTGCAGGCACCGTTGCCGCGGGCTCACTACTGGTTTCATCGATTACCGACTCTGAAACTCTTGCAGGCTTAGCCCAGACCAGTGCTGTGTTAGGTGCAGCGGCATTAGCTCTTCCCCTTGCACGCTTAACTGCAATTGGCGGACGACGTCTGGCTTTATCGGTGGGTTATGCATCTGGAGTAGTGGGATCGATCTTTGCAATTCTAGGTGGCTCACACCGTAACTTATTTTTTATGTTACTTGGAACCTTTCTAGTAGGTGCGGCATCGGCTGCAGGGTATCAAGCACGTTTTGCTGCAATTGATTTAGCAACTAATGAAACGCGTGCCAAGCAGTTGTCATTTGTTGTATGGGGTTCAACTATTGGCGCAGTTGCAGGACCAAATTTAATGGACCCGGCTGGCAATTTGGCTGAGGCGTTGAACTTGCCGCGCTTAGTTGGACCTTACTTAATTTCAGCAGCGACTCTGTTTTTTGCAATGGTGGTCATTCAGATTTTCTTGCGTCCTGATCCTTACTTGACTGCTGAAAAACAAGCTGCAGTCAAACAGCAAAAAGGCTCAACTAAAAAAGCACTAACTCATATTCGTTCTAACCCCAAGGCGTTATTTGCCATCTCAGCTATTGCTATTGGCCATGTTGCAATGGTCTCGGTCATGGTTATGACACCGATTCACATGAAGCATGTTGATGTCTCCTTGCGAATTATTGGTTTTGTCATCAGCGTGCACGTGCTTGGTATGTATGCATTTTCACCAATCATTGGTTCGCTCAGCGACCGTCTAGGTCGTGTACGAGTGATCCAGATCGGTTTAGTTATTCTCTTACTCTCTACAATTGTTGCTGGTACTGCGCAAGCAAGTAATGCTTACCAATTAGGTATCGGTTTATTTCTTTTGGGCCTCGGCTGGTCGTGCACACTGATTGGGGGATCGGCATACTTATCTGAATCAGTATCACTTGAAATGCGTCCTGCATCGCAAGGTGCAAGTGATTTAGTAATGAATCTTGCAGGTGCTGGTGGTGGAGCCATAGCTGGAGTAATCATCGGAACTTTGAGTTATGGCTGGCTCTGTTTATTCGCTGCAATTCCCGTCATTGCACTTGGATTCTTATCAAGAAAAGTACACTTACCCAATGCCTAGAACCAAGCTGCACCCAGCGTGGATTGCAGCAATAGTTACTTTTTTTACGCTCGTTGCAACGGCAGGTTTTAGATCAGCACCATCGGTTCTCATCATTCCCTTGGAAGATGCATTTGGTTGGAGTCGTGACCAAATTTCCTTAGCTGTCTCAGTCAATGTTTTGCTTTACGGCCTTACCGCCCCTTTTGCTGCAGCGCTGATGGAACGTTTTACTGTTCGCAAAGTTGTAATGGCGGCGCTAACGACCGTCAGTACTGGAGCTTTCCTTACAACCCGCATTAATGCGCCATGGCAGTTAGTTGCTACTTGGGGTGTCATTGTTGGAATTGGCACCGGCTCGATGGCGTTGGTCTTTGCCGCAACTGTTGCAAACCGTTGGTTTGTAAAGCGCAGAGGAATTGTTATCGGCGGCTTAACTTCAGCTGCTGCCATGGGTCAGTTGATTTTCTTGCCAGGTCTTACACATCTGTCAGATTTATATGGTTGGCGATCAATTGGATTAACCATTGGAAGCGCATCATTATTTATGGTGCCGATGATTTATCTATTCTTACGTGAAAAACCCGCCGATCTTGGATTACTGCCCTTTGGTGCCCCGGATGATTGGCAGCCACCAGTTAAGTCTGGAATGAATGCTGGCAAACTTGCACTTGTCTCGCTAAAAGAGGCTAGTGCGCAGAAAGACTTTTGGTATTTAAGTGGTTCCTTTTTTGTCTGTGGCTTATCAACCAGCGGATTGATTGGAACACATTTTATTCCAGCAGCACATGATCATGGTATGGGCCAGGTAGTTGCTGCCTCACTTCTAGCTCTCGTTGGAGTCTTTGATGTTATCGGTACGCTTTTATCGGGCTGGTTAACCGATAAATACGATCCGCGCAAACTACTGTTCTTTTATTACGGCCTGCGCGGACTATCACTGTTCCTATTACCGTCGATTCTATTTTCAACGATGCATCCATCGACATTAGTTTTCATTATTTTTTACGGCCTCGATTGGGTAGCAACCGTGCCGCCAACTGTCATGTTGTGTCGAACCGTATTAGGTCCTGATCGCGGAACCGTTATTTATGGCTGGGTATTTGCTGCGCATCAAGTTGGTGGCTCAATTGCCGCCTTGGGCGCAGCGATTATTCGCGTGAAATTTGGCGATTATGCTGCAGCTTTTTATGTGAGTGGTGCCCTTTGTTTAGTTACTAGTTACTTCGTTTTACAGATAGCTAAAGGCAAGGACACGGCTAGCCTAAGCACATGAGTACGTTCTATGAAGAAGTTGGCGGAGAGATTTTTTTTAGTGATTTAGTTGCACAGTTTTATGCCCATGTGGCCGTGGATCCAATTTTGCGCCCGATGTATCCGGAGTCGGATTTAAAAGCAGCCGCCGAACGTTTGCAAATGTTTCTAGAACAGTACTGGGGCGGCCCAACGGCCTATCAAGAAAGCCGTGGTCATCCACGTTTGCGTATGCGTCATGCTGCATTTCATATCGATTTGGCGGCGCGTGATGCCTGGCTCAATGCTATGCGCACGGTTGT
>WLHW01000043.1 GCA_009702525.1 Actinomycetota bacterium | reverse complement strand
AGTGGAATCGTTTTTGCCACCTTGCGAGGTGATGTGGCGTTATCGGCGTCTGCGATGTCAAACCATTCAGGCTTTTGATCTGGGGACATGAGGAGATCCTTTCGTTAGACGCAAAGTAGCGCCTTTGGCTGAGAAGGAACTGTGA
Organism: Actinomycetota bacterium; assembly: GCA_009702525.1. GTDB lineage: Bacteria > Actinomycetota > Actinomycetes > Nanopelagicales > Nanopelagicaceae > Planktophila. Next base: position 10,519 of record WLHW01000043.1, on the reverse strand, counting down.
ACACGACAGGCAGTTGCTGAGTAATCTTGTCTAGTGAACATGGCTGCGCGTGGATATATAGACCTTATGAAGCTACGAGTTGTAGAACTGCTTCTAGTAACCACTGTCCCGGCCATGGTTTTAGCGGCTAAAGGCCTACCCTCCTTCTCTTTAGTTGCCATGACAATTCTTGCGGGAACATTATCGGCAGGTAGTGCTAATGCATTCAATATGGTGATTGAAAGTGACATTGATAAATTAATGGCGCGCACATCTAAGCGACCAATTGTGACTGGAGTATTGAGTAAGCAACAGGCGACTATTTTTGCAACTGTAATTGGTGTGCTTTCACTAATTTTGTTTTGGATTTTTACCACACCACTTGCAACATTACTTTCTTTGATTGCGATTGCTTTTTATGTTCTCGTGTACACAGTTGGATTAAAGCGTCGGACTTCCCAGAATATTGTGTGGGGAGGCGCAGCAGGATGCATGCCAGTATTTATCGGTTGGGCTGCAGTTACTAACTCACTTTCATTACCAGCCCTTGCATTCTTTATGTTGATTTTCTTTTGGACTCCACCACATTTTTGGGCACTTGCAATTAAATATAAAGATGATTATTCCGCCGCAGGAATTCCAATGCTGCCAGTCGTTGCAACTAAAACTCGCGTTTATCGTGAAATGTGGTTTCACACAATAATGATGATCGCTTCATCAATTTGGTTGATACTTTCGGCATCATTGCCGATGTGGTCATTAGTAGTTACAGTGTTATTGGGTCTGGTATTTGCGCGCGAACTTATCGCGCTTAAAGAAAGTTCACCTGATTATGCCAAGACCGCAGGAAAGATTTTTCAATGGTCGATAACTTATTTAAGCCTAATCTCGGTAGTACTTGTAGCCGCTCAGCTCAGTGCTTGAGTTAAGTCTTTAATCAAATCACTCGAATGTTCTAAGCCAACTGATAATCGAAGCACTGAAGGGGTAATACCCATTTCAGCCTGGACTTCAGGGGTTAAGCGACGATGAGTAGATGAAGCTGGATGAGTAATAAGTGACTTGCTGTCACCCAAGTTATTGGAGATATCAATGACTTTTAGCTTGTTCATAAAGGCAAAAACTTGACTTTGATCCCCTACAAATTCAATGCCTACAGTGGTTCCACCGCCGCTCATCTGTTTCATTGCAAGGGCATGATCGGGGTGAGATTTAAGTCCAGGGAAGCGCACAGATTTAATCTCAACTTGTGATTCTAAGAATTCAGCAACAGCTTGAGCGTTTGCCGCCATGCGCTCAACGCGCATCTCCATAGTTTCTAATGACTTAACAAGCACCCATGCATTAAATGGACTTAGTGATGGTCCAGTATGGCGAGTGAAAGGCATAAGTTTTTCATGAATGTATGAAGATGACCCAAGAATTGCTCCAGCAAGAACACGTCCCTGACCATCTATATGTTTTGTAGCTGAATACATAACTACGTCAGCACCTAATTGAAGTGGCTTTTGCAAAACAGGAGATGCCATGACGTTATCAACAATGACTGTTGCACCAACTTTATGGGCTAAATCGCTGACCATGCGAATATCTACAATTTCCATTAAAGGATTACTTGGGGTTTCAATAAATACCGCTTTAGTTGGCTTACTTAATGCTTTCTCCCACGCAGCAGGATCATTTCCCTTTACTAATTCAAACGTTACGCCCCATTTTGGTAAAAACTCCGTAATAACAACGTGGCAGGATGAAAACATTGCTGCAGATGCAACAACGTGATCACCTTGTTCGACTAAACATGCAAGAGAGGCAAACATAGCCGACATACCTGAGCCGGTTGCAACGCAGAAATCTGCACCTTCAATCGCAGCTAAGCGTTGTTCAAACATAACGATAGTTGGGTTATGGAATCGACTGTATAAAAAGTGGTCGGTTTCATCGGCAAAGGAGTCATTTGCCTCTTCAGCGCTTGAATACGTGAAGCCACTATTTAAATAAAGTGCTTCCGATGTCTCACCAAAACCCGATCGAGCAAGTCCAGCGCGTACTGCATGAGTTTGCGGATGCAGATCCCACTGCGGCTCATCGCGTTCATGGCGTGGGCGGTATCCCCATGGTGTACTCATTGGATAATTGTGGCAGAGTAATACCTATGTCCAACACTGCAATCTCGGTCACCGATTTAAGTAAGAAATACGGCGACCGCATGGCCGTTTCGCATGCAACTTTTGAAGTTCCGCTTGGCACCATCTGCGGTTTTGTGGGCCCAAATGGCTCAGGCAAGACCACCACTATGCGTATGTTGTTGGGGTTAATTACACCAACCGGCGGAACAGGTGAGATTTTAGGTGAATCAATTAAACATCCCGAAAAGTATTTGCCTCGGGTTGGCGCGATGATTGAAGGGCCAGCGTTTTATCCGGCCTTGAGCGGCAAAGAGAATTTGAATTACCTAGCCACCCTCGGTGGCTTTTCAACTAATCGCGTACAGGGATTACTAGAGCAAGTTGGACTTGGTGATCGCGGGAAATCAAAGTACAAGACGTATTCATTAGGAATGAAACAACGCTTGGGAATTGCAGCGGCCTTACTTCCGAACCCACAGTTGTTAATGCTGGATGAGCCAACCAATGGTTTAGATCCCGAAGGTATTCAAGAAGTCCGTGCATTGTTGCGCTCGCTCGCAAATGATGGGACCTCTGTATTTGTCTCATCTCACTTGCTATCAGAGCTTGAGTTAATTAGTGATTACTTAGTTATGTTGCGAAAAGGCGAAGTTGTATTTACCGGCAAGATGACGGATTTAATGTTCAGCCAACAGCCAGTAATTATCGCTAAAGGTGTGAATGAACACGATCTTGTGAGGCTACTTTCAATCGCAGAGGCTGCAGGCCACCACGCTGTCATTCGTGATGGTGCAGTTCATGTTGAAGGTCCAGCTGATTGGGCAATTGATTTCAATCGTGCGGCATTTGATGCAGGTATTACTTTGTCGCAACTAACTCCACAACTTCCTAACCTTGAAGAAACTTTCTTTGAAATGACAGGTGAAAAATAATGTGGAATGTAGCTTTTGCTGAGCTTCGTAAATTGCGCCGTCCAACGCTCTTCCTGGGCACTATGGGGGCAGTAGTTTTCTTTAGTGCTCTATTTTCTTCCCTGTTGTTTCTTCTGATTGATTCCCCCGATGGAAACTCAGACCGTGGGCGAACCGTAAGCCGAGAAGTATTAGGGCTTGCAACAGGTGGAGTGCAGGGTTTTAGTAGCGTTGGCGGCTTTTTGGGAATAATCGCACTCTGTGTTTTTGCTGCCCAAACTGCTCAAGAATATACATACGGCACTTTGCGTAATTTATTAGTACGACAACCTGGGCGTTTGCGTATTCTGGCCGGCAAGTTCATCGCGATGAAACTATTTGCTCTCGTAATGATTATTTTTTCTGCCATTATCAGTATTAGTGCCTCAGTAATTTTGGCACCACGTGCCAAAGTTTCAACAGATTTGTGGTTTGGCGCCGATGGACGGCATGCCCTATTTACAAGCTTTATTAATATAGTTATTTCAGTCATTGGCTTCGGAACTATAGGTATGGTTTTAGGGTTACTCCTTCGCTCTCCTATAAGTGCGATTTCTGTCGGAGTTCTCTGGTTGCTGATCGTTGAACTTCTGCTGATTACAGTGAAAAACTCACTGCAAAATTGGATGCCCGGTGCTCAACTTTCTGCGATTGCATCCGGGGGCGTACCTCGGGGAATGTCCACTGGAATTGAATATTCACACGCACTATTAGTTGGTGGCATATATGTGGCTATTGGCGCAGTAGTTGCATCCTTCCTCTTTGTACGCCGTGACGTATCTAATTAGGGACACCAGCAGGTATAACCAAGGTTTTCTAACGTTACTCAATTATTCTTAAGCCCTTCCCCCGGAGGTCTTGAATTGAAAAACTATCGAGCGATTTCACTTGCTCTGATTGCCATTCTGACGCTTTCAACTGCGCCAGCTCTGGCTAAGACCCCAAAACCAACACTGGCTCAAATTGAAGCGGCTAAGAAAGCTGAAGCGGCAAAAAAGAAAGCCGCAGATGCGCAGGCTGCAAAATTAGCACAAGCTAATCAAAGTTTGCGTACGCTCACTGCAAAAGCAAATGCTGCAACTGCCCTTTATGTAAAAGCACAAAGGGAGTTAGCTATCGCTGAAGCGGCGGCGAGGGCTGCAGCACAGTATGCGGCTGAAACTGCAGCGGCAGTGCAAGAGGCACATAGAGTTATTGGAAAGTTAGCGGCTAACGCTTACATTCTTGGCGGAAATATGAGCGACATCGAACCGTTGCTCAGCTCAAATGGTCCACAAGATTTAGTGGATCAGCTCACCACCTTAAGTACGTTAGGCACAAAGAACACAATTGCATTAGAACGTTTTAAAGCTGCAGAAGTTATTGCGCGTGCAGCCAAAAAAGCCGCTGATGAAGCAAAAATTGCTCAACAGAAAGCGACAGAAAAAGTCGCAGCAGCTAAGAAAGTTGCAGATGACGCTAAGGCTGCACAAGCCAAGGAAGTTGCTAAGTTACAAAAGATTCAAGATCAGTTAATGAAAGAGTTGATGAGTGCGCGTAAAATTAGAACAACGTTAGAACAGCAACGACAGTTAGCACTCCTTGAAGAGGCTCAAGCAAATCAAGCTGAACAAACAGCTGGGCAGTCAAAAATCTGGCCTGACATTGGTTTCAAGGGTCGCTCAACGATTCGTACTTCTGAAGCACAGCGACTCAAGGCTGTTGAGTTTGCAAAGAAGCAAGTATTAGCGCGGAAGCCTTATGTTTGGGGAACACAGGGACCAAATACTTTCGACTGTTCTGGTCTTGTTTATGCAGCCTATAAATATGCTGGATTAGATTGGCCAAATTGGGATCGTCTCAACTCAGCGCTGTATTCGGGCTATACCAAGCATGTTTCACTCAACGCCCTTGAACCAGGGGATCTTTTGTTCTATTCATATAAGGGAACAATTTCGACGATTCACCACATCACTATTTATGCAGGTAACGGCATGATGTGGGAAGCTAATTCAAAGAATGCCGGCTTGTTGTATTCAAGTATTTATAGCGTTAAAGGACTTATGCCATTTGGTGGTCGGGTCTAGTCTTAGCGCATGACATCGAGCCTGCCAGCGATTAGAAGTGCGGTTCGCCCTTGGCTGGAAAAATTTGAAGCTGGAGATTGTGCAGTTGTTGCCGTATCTGGTGGCGCTGATTCACTCGCACTCGCATATGCATTAGTGGTTGAGGCAAAAAAATTGGCAGTAAGTGTTCATGCGGTGACAGTTGATCATCAACTGCAAAATAATTCCGCTATTCAAGCAAATCGTGTTGTAGAACAGATGCTTACATTAGGAATTACAACCACCGTTGAGAAAGTCGTAGTAAATATTATTGATGGCTTAGAGGCATCTGCACGTAGTGCACGTTATACGGCATTAAATGAGGTAAGCAAAAAACTTGGAGCAGTTGCAGTCTTCTTGGGCCACACACAAGATGATCAAGCTGAAGGAGTTCTACTTGGTTTAGCCAGAGGATCAGGAACGCGTTCACTTTCTGCGATGGCTCCTCATCGAGGGATTTATATTCGGCCACTTTTAAGTCTTACACGAAGTGACACTGAAAATGTGTGTGCTGAAGTTGGACTAACACCGTGGAATGATCCGCACAATAAAGACAATACTTTTGCTCGAGTCCGAGTTCGTACGCAAGCGTTACCAGTTTTAGAAGATGCTATTGGGCCTGGAATTTCACAGGCGTTAGCTCGCAGCGCCGAGCTCTTGCGTCACGATGCAGATGCGCTCGATCTATGGGCAGAACGTGAAGCCAACTCCTTAAATCTTGCCGACCTTGATTGTGAGTACCTTCAAAAACTGCCCATCGCGATTCGAAGCCGAATTATCAGAATGGCTATCTATGCGGCTGGCGCCCCTGGCGGATCCGTTACGGCCGAGCACGTAGGGGCAGTTGAGGCCCTAATTACCGCGTGGAACGGGCAGGGAGAGGCCCATTTACCGGGTGGTGTGAAGGTTGGACGTTTTTCGGGCAGACTTTCGCTCTTACATCACTAGCAGGGGAGCCGGCGTGGATTTAGCAGGAGTAGAGAAGGACATCGAACGTGTCATTGTCACCGAGGATCAGTTGCAAGCCAAAATTATTGAGCTCGCAGCGCGCGTTGATAAAGATTACGAAGGTAAAGATCTTCTTTTAATCGGCGTGCTTAAAGGCGCAGTCATGGCTATGGCAGATATTTCGCGCGCATTGCAGCGTCACGTTGAGATGGATTGGATGGCGGTTTCTTCATACGGCTCAGGAACAAAGTCAAGCGGTGTTGTTCGAATTTTGAAAGATTTAGATAGAGATATCACAGGACGAAATGTTTTAATCGTTGAAGACATTGTTGATTCTGGATTAACGCTTTCTTGGCTCAAAGCAAACTTAGAGTCACGTGGAGTTGGAAGCGTTGAAATTCTCTCGATATTGCGCAAGCCTGATGCTGCCAAAGTTAAAGTCGATGTTAAATACGTGGGCTTTGAGATTCCACCAGATTTCGTCGTTGGTTACGGCTTGGACTTTGATGAAAAATATCGCAACCTTCCATTTATTGCAGTGCTTGCCAAGCACATGTATTCATAAGAGCTGATGAAACGAGAAATCTAGAATATGTCTGAAGCAAAAAAGCCACGAAAGAATTCAGCGAAGAAGACACCTCTTAAGAAGAGCTTTGCCGGAAATACTGCACCTAAAAAACCAACCACCCGTGCGGGTAAGATTTTTAAGGGACCACTTTTTTGGATTCTTGTTGCCATATTTTCTGTTTCAATTTTTGGACAAATAACCTCTGCTGGAAATCGATATACGCAGATTGAAACGTCACAAGCACTCGATGCTATTTCCCAGTCACAAGTTGAATCTGCTGAGATTGTTGATAAAGACCAGAAGATCCGATTGATTTTGCGTACCGGAACCACGATAAATGGGGCGACTAAAGTTGAGGCCTCTTATGTTGCCCGCCAAGAGCCGACTTTGGTTGATGCCCTCACCTCAAATCCACCCTCAAAAGGCTGGAATGTAAGGGTTCCATCGCAGTCACTCTTGGTTTCATTTCTCTTTTCAATAATTCCATTCCTGCTGATTGGCTTCCTCTTTTTCTGGATGATGAGCCAAGCACAAGGTGGAAATAAAGTATTTCAATTTGGGCGTTCGCGAGCCAAACTGCAGAGCAACGACGTTCCTAAGACAACTTTTAAAGATGTTGCTGGTGCCGATGAAGCTATCGCCGAATTAGAAGAGATTAAGGATTTCTTAGCTAACCCTGACAAGTACGGCGTGCTTGGCGCGAAGATTCCAAAGGGAGTATTGCTATTTGGCCCTCCAGGAACCGGTAAAACACTTTTAGCTCGTGCAGTTGCCGGTGAAGCCGGAGTTCCTTTCTATTCTATTTCCGGCTCTGATTTCGTTGAGATGTTTGTTGGTGTAGGTGCTGCACGTGTGCGCGATCTCTTTAATCAAGCTAAAGAAAACTCACCATCAATTGTCTTTGTCGATGAGATAGATGCAGTCGGTCGCCAGCGTGGTGCTGGTATGGGTGGCGGACATGATGAGCGCGAACAAACACTCAATCAATTATTAGTTGAGATGGATGGCTTTGAAGAAAATACAAAGGTAATTCTGATAGCCGCAACAAACCGCCCAGATGTTCTAGATCCTGCACTTTTGCGTCCAGGTCGTTTTGACCGACAGATTGCGGTTGATCGACCAGATCTAAAGGGACGTGAAGCAATTTTGGCTGTACATGCAAAGAACAAGCCTCTCAGTGAAGATGTCAAACTAATTGACTACGCTCGCCGTACTCCAGGATTTACTGGAGCTGACTTAGCGAATGTTCTCAATGAAGCAGCGCTATTAACTGCACGCGAAGAAAAGAAAGTCATTACAAACTTAGAGTTAGATGAAGCCATCGATCGCGTAATGGCTGGGCCTCAACGTAAATCACGGATTATGAGCGACGACGAACGGCGCGTAACGGCCTATCACGAAGGCGGGCATGCACTTGTGGCCCATGCACTGCCACATACTGACCCAGTTCATAAGATTACGATCATGCCGCGAGGACGCGCGCTTGGTTACACAATGATTCTTCCTGACGAAGATCGTTATTCCACAACTCGTAATCAACTCTTAGATCAGTTGGCTTATTCTCTAGGTGGACGTGCTGCCGAGGAACTTATCTTCCATGATCCATCAACGGGTGCTTCAAACGATATTGAAAAGGCTACTGCTTTGGCTCGTGCGATGGTTACCCAATATGGAATGACCGAAGCGATAGGTGCAATTAAATTGGGAGCTGACAGCGATGCTCCATTTATGGGTCGCGACTATGGTCATCAACGGGATTACTCTGAGCACGTTGCTGGAATTGTTGACCGTGAAATACGTAGCCTTATCGAGAACGCTCATCAAGAAGCTTTTGATATTTTGGTTGCAAATCGTAAAGTTTTAGATGAGATGGTTCTAGAGCTTTTAGATAAAGAGACATTAAATAAGGAAGAGATTGCGCGCATATTTAAGAAAGTAAAGTCGGTTACTCCACGTCCTGCATGGACTGGTTCTGTGACAAGAATTCCTTCGGAGCAGCCACCGGTAGAAGTTCCAGAACGAGTTGTAGTTGAAGAAGTTAAGAAGCCATCACGACGCAAGAAGGCTCCGAGTGACGATAAATAAAGTATCTGTGACCGATGGGCGTGCATCTGGCCCATATGATCAGGAGCGCGCCGAAAAAGCAGTCCGCGAACTTTTACTGGCATTGGGTGAAGATCCAGATCGCGACGGTCTAAAAGAAACACCGGCTCGCGTAGCGCGTGCGATGAAAGAAAATTTTGGGGGCTTATGGCAGTCTCCTGAAGAAGTATTAACGACAACTTTTGACATCGGGCATGAAGAGCTCGTAATTGTGCGTGATATCGAGGTTTTTTCGCACTGCGAGCATCACTTAACACCATTCCACGGCGTGGCTCATATTGGTTATATTCCGCGGGGCAAAATCACTGGTCTCTCTAAGTTAGCCCGCTTAGTAGATGTTTATGCCAAGCGACCACAGGTTCAGGAACGTTTAACGACTCAAATTGCTGATGCACTAGTTAATATCCTTGATCCACTAGGGGTGATCGTAATAATTGATTGCGAACATCTGTGTATGTCCATGCGAGGTGTCAAGAAATCACAAGCACGCACAACTACTAGCGCCGTTCGAGGTGCATTGCAGAATGCAGCGACTCGTGCCGAAGCTATAAGTCTTATTACGCATAGGTAAGCACCATGATCATCATGGGAATTCTAAATGTCACCCCAGATTCATTTGCAGATGGCGGAAGACACTATTCTTTAGAAGCCGCAGTCAAGCGGGGAACTGAAATGATTTCAGAAGGCGTTGACATTATTGATGTTGGTGGTGAATCAACTAGACCAGGTGCAGACAGGGTTAGCGAGAGCGAAGAACTATCCCGAGTAATTCCAGTGATACGTGAGTTATCAAAACTTGGCGTGACAATAAGTATTGACACTATGCGCGCAAGTACAGCACGTGCAGCGGTCACTGTTGGGGCCACAATAATCAATGATGTTAGCGGAGGTTTAGCTGATCCAGAGATGCTGCTCACTGCAGCAGAGTTAAAAACTCCATACATCGCGATGCATTGGCGGGGACAGTCAAAGGAGATGAATTCAATGGCGCATTATGGCGATGTCGTTGCTGATGTTATTAGTGAATTGAATGTGCGAGTTAATGCCGCTTTGGCTGCGGGAATTAATCGCGAAAATTTGATTATTGATCCAGGCATAGGTTTTGCTAAGGATGCAGCGCATAATTGGGCGATTATTAATAACATAGAGCAGTTCGTAGACCTTGGCTATCCGGTATTAGTTGGCGGTTCGCGTAAGCGTTTCTTAGGTGGCGATACCCCTGATGAGCGCGAAACCGCTTCAATTGCACTCACTAAGACTCTAGCCACGAGTCGAATATGGGGAGTTAGAGTTCACTCTGTGAAACCCCATAAGGATGTGCTTTCAGCATGAACGACTCAATACTTATTACGGGGATCCATGGCTTTGGATATCACGGAGTCTTTGACCATGAACGCAGAGACGGACAAGATTTTTATGTAGATATTGAAATGAAACTAAATCTACTTACGGCATCTCTTAGTGATGACATTGCCGATACGGTGAATTATGGATTAATCACTGATTTAGTTTTCAGCGAGATAACTGGAGATCCAGTTTCATTAATTGAGAAACTTGCGGGACGTATTGCAGAAAAAATCCTTGATTCAGAATTGAAGGTCTTGGAAGTCTCGGTAACAGTTCATAAACCGCAAGCGCCAGTTAGTGCAAAAGTTAGTGACATAGCAGTGACGATTTTACGAAAGCGATGAAAGCCGTAATCGCACTTGGTGCAAATTTGAACAACCCTAAAGAAAATTTAGATATTGCAATTGCTCTATT
>WLHW01000042.1 GCA_009702525.1 Actinomycetota bacterium | reverse complement strand
TCAAGGATGGGAGAAATCACCACCGTTGATCTTGCAATTGAGATGAGCGGGCGACACAACTATGGAGTTATCGGACCCGATAAGACACCCGTTGTCACACTGCCAGGTGATCCGATAGCTGCGTATATCTCCTTCGAACTTTTTGTTAGGCCAATGATCCGCACGATGCTAGGTGCTGCAACAATTCATCGACCATCAATTAAGGCATCACTTGAAAAAGCTGTCGAGTCCGCACCGGGATTACGTTCGTATATTCGAGCGGCATTATCTGAAGATGGTAATTCGGTAGTTCCCCTTCCGGCTCAAGAAGAGCTGTCAACCTTGTCCGATGCAACGGCTTTTATTGCGGTAGGTGAAAAAGAGGAGCATCTCAAGGCCGGCGAACTGGTCACGGTCGTGATTCTCGAACGCAGATACATCTAAGTCGGTTATACGAATGCGCTGGCCAGTCACGCTCAAGGGCGAAGAGATTTACTTACGTCCGCTGAGATTTCGAGATCGAAATCAATGGAACCAGGTGCGTGCTGAGAACAGAGCCTGGTTATCACCGTGGGAGGCAACGGTTCCACCCATCGATAGTCAGGGCGCTCTCCCATCATTTTTTGAGATGGTGCGCATGCTCAATTCGGAGGCCCGATTCGGTCGTTCTTTTTCCTTTGCCATCTGGCACCAGCGCAATCTAATTGGGCAAATTTCACTAGGCGGAGTGATTTATGGGGCACTTCGTGCTGGCCATATTGGTTATTGGATTGATAAAAACTGCGCCAATAAAGGCTATACAACCGTTGCAGTGGAAATTCTCTCTGAATACGCCTTCGATGTTTTAGAGCTGCATCGTGTGGAAATAAATCTACGCCCAGAAAATGCAGCGTCCCGACGAGTGGCCGAAAAAGCTGGATACATATTTGAAGGCGAGAGGCCACGATACTTACATATTGATGGTGACTGGCGAGATCACATCACATTTGTGAAGGAAAATTCCGCGCTGAAGTAGTGCTGAAATCCCAGAAAAACTACCGAAACTCCTTTATCTTTATGCATCATGGCTTCCGGACTTATATATATTGCGATCATCGGCATGTGGGCGGCGTACTTCGCCCCACGCTGGATTCATGACCGCAATGAGTTTTCGGGAAAATCAGTCGAGCGTTTCAAAGTCGCACTGACCGTAGTTGCAAATTCTTCATTCCATACAGACAACGGCGTTTTGCACGTGGATTTAGATCGTGAAGCAAAAATTGCACAGCTTCTACTACGTCGCCGAATTATTTTTCTTTTATTAACATCATTACTTACAACAACACTTGTGGGTGGGTTTATGAATACGATGCCATTTGTATATGCACTAGTCCCTGCTACTGGCGTTTTGATTTACGTCGCCAATGTTCGACGACAAAGTGTTGCCGACAGTATTCAACATCGCCGCATACAACAGTTACAGCGGCGTACCGCTGGTGTTTCTGCAACAAATTTAGCGGAAGTAGTTACACCTAAGAATAATCAAGAGCATTGGATTCCATTATCTGAACGTGAGCTCAAAGGTGTTGTTGTTTTGCCTAAGGGGAGTGCTGCAGTACGAAACACGTGGGCACCTACCGAGGTACCAGTACCAACATATGTAAGTGCCCCTAAGGCAATCGTGCCCAAGCGAGTTATTGATTTAACAACACCTGGTGCATGGAGCGATGAACAAGAACGGCTTGAGCGTTTAGCACTAGCGGCAGTATCGCCTTCTCGTGATGAAATATTTGATCAACAGCTAGCCGATGAAGCCGTTGAAAAACTCAACGAAATTCGCGCGGCAAATCAGTAGTTAAATCCAGGAAGTCAGCCACATCCGGTTATACCAAGCGTCATAAGTGATCACCTCACCTGTAAATAACGGCAAGAAGTAGATAAAATTCAAAAAGATAATAATTAATGTCACAGCTACGATCCCTTGCGAGTAGGCAGATTTCATAGTGCTATCAAGAATTAATTTTGCACAATAAACAAGCGCTAGCAGCATGAAAGGCTCAAAGACTATGGCGTAAAAGGTGAAGACAGTTCGCTTCTGAAAGAAGAACCACGGTAAGTAACCTGCGCTGATGCCCAGGATAATCAGATTCAAAGCCGCATCAGATTTCTTTAGAACTAAACTTCGCAACCAGAAACCAACGATAACCGCAACTGCCAGAGTGCATAGCCACCACAAGATGGGAGTTCCAATAGCAAGAACTTCTTGCGCGCAGGTTTGTGCACCGCAACCTTTGGGGGCGTCGTAAAAAAATGACGTCGGCCTTCCCATGATCATCCACGACCAAGGGTTTGCTTGATAAGAATGTTTTTCAGTCAGTCCCGTATGAAATCCGAGAATCTCTGCATGGTAATGCCACCAAGAAGCAATCACGTTTGAAGACCATTGTCGATCCCAACCACGACTACTTATAAACCATCCGCTCCAAGTTGTTGTGTACACGACTAGAGGTAGTAATCCATATTGAAGAGTTTTATTTAATGTTGGCTTAATTAAATTTTTGCCAGAGTGTGCGATGAAAACTCGGTAAAGCGAGACCAGCGCCATGAGGATTAAGAAATATAGTGCGCTCCATTTAGTACCCAATGCAAGACCAATAGAGATTGCCGCCCACCAATGTCTTTCACGGTGCCATAAATAAACCGCTAGTAGTACAAAAAAACTCAAGAATAGATCTAGAAGTGCGGTTCGGGAATGGACTAAGAGAAGGCCATCCATTGCCATGAGGGCTGTACCAATTGCGGTTAATAACGGTGAATAAAAAAGAACGTGTACTAATCGAGCAAATAGCAGAATCAAAAGCGTTCCAAAAACGGCTACTGCAATTCGCCACCCAAACTCATTGTTGCCAAATATTTTGATGCCACTTGCAATGAGCCATTTTCCAACTGGGGGATGCACGATAAATTCAGGCTTATTACCGCTCACTTCTACGCCGTATTTGAGAAAGTCACGTGCCCCATCGACGTAATAGACCTCATCAAATACATAACCCTTGGGTGTAGCTAAGTTAATCAATCGAAGCAGAAGGGATAGGAACGCGATGACGATAGGGGCAACCGCGGCAATCATGTGCACAATCGTATGGGCTTCAAGCCCCAAAATTACTGAGATGATGCGCCTATGTCTTTAATCCTAGCTGCGACCCCACTTGGTAACCCTGCGGATGCTACGGCTCGCCTCAAGAAAGCGATTGAAGAGGCCACGATTATTGCCGCAGAAGATTCGCGCAGATTTCACCGATTGTGCACGGATATCGATGTGACGTTTACGGCACGAGTGATGTCTTTCTTCGAGGGAAATGAAGAGGATCGCACACGTGAACTATTGGAAGAGCTTTCAGCAGGCGCACTAGTTTTAGTTGTTTCAGATGCTGGCATGCCAACAATTAGCGACCCAGGTTTTCGTTTAATGCGCGATGCAATTAAAGCTGGTATCGATGTTCAGGTTATCCCTGGACCAAGTGCCGTAACTATGGCGGTTGCACTTTCTGGCTTACCAACTGATCGATTTACTTTTGAAGGTTTTCCTCCACGTAGCAGTGGTGCACGTTTGGCAACATTTGAAAAACTTCGCTTTGAAGAGCGCACCATGGTTTTCTTTGAAGCGCCTCACCGACTCGGTGACTCGCTAAGTGATGCAGTAAATGTTTTTGGAGCCGATCGACAAGGCGCAATCTGTCGCGAAATGACAAAGCGCTATGAAGAAACAATTAGAGGTGCCTTGAGCGAACTTTCAACATGGGCCGATACGCACGAAGTCTTGGGTGAGATCACGCTCGTAATTGCTGGTGCTGATAAAGATGCGGCTTCAGTTACCTCTGACGATATGGTTGCCAGGGTGCGTGAATTTGAAGGCGCGGGTATGGATCGCAAAGGCGCTATCGCCAGCGTTGCCGCCGAATTTGGCATAGCTAAGCGTCTTGTTTATGCCGCCGTGGTCGATGCGAATAAGATGAGCACGTGAGCAAAGCTTTCTACTTAACGACGCCTATTTATTACGTCAATGATGCCCCGCATATCGGGCATGCTTATACAACGGTAGCCGGTGATGTTCTCACTCGATGGCACCGGCAAAAAGGTGAATCAGTCTGGTTTTTAACTGGCACTGACGAGCATGGTCAAAAAGTTATGCGTACTGCGCAAGAAAATAACACTGCTCCACAAGCGTGGGTAGATCGCTTAGTAGAAGATGCGTGGAAGCCCAACTGGGCCAGCTTAAACATCGCTAATGATGATTTTATTCGAACTACCGAAATTCGACATACTGAACGAGTTCAAAAGTTTTTACAGTCGTTAAAAGACTCTGGACATATTTATGCTGGAAAATATGAGGGCCCCTATTGCGTGGGTTGCGAAGAGTTTAAATTGCCGGGCGATTTAATCGAAATCGATGGAAAGAAATGTTGTCCCACTCATAGTAAGCCAATTGAACTTGTGAATGAAAATAACTGGTTCTTTAAACTTTCAGCTTTTACAGATCAACTTCTAGCTCACTATCGAGCTAATCCTGATGCGTGTCAGCCAGAGAGTGCGCGCAATGAAGTTATTTCATTTCTTGAAGGAGGCGTTTCAGATCTTTCAATCTCACGTTCGACTTTTGATTGGGGCATTCCTGTTCCGTGGGATACGGATCAAGTTGTCTATGTTTGGTTTGACGCACTTCTTAATTACGCAACTGCAGTTGGTTTGACTGATGCACCAGATAGTCCAGGCGGAAAAAAGTTTGCAACTACATGGCCCGCAGATGTTCATTTAGTAGGTAAAGATATTTTGCGCTTCCACGCAGTGATTTGGCCAGCAATGTTGATGGCCGCAGGTTTAGATGTACCTAAGAAAGTCTTTGCTCACGGCTGGTTGTTAGTCGGCGGAGAAAAGATGAGTAAAAGCAAGTTAACTGGAATTGCACCTAAAGACATCACCGACCACTTTGGTGTCGATGCCTTTCGCTACTACTTTTTACGGGCGATCCCTTTCGGAACCGATGGCTCTTTCTCTTGGGAAGATATGTCAGCTAGATACACATCTGAATTAGCAAATGATTTTGGCAATCTAGCCTCACGATCTGCGGCGATGGTTGAAAAATACTGTGGTGGGCTAGTCCCAGCAGTAAGTACAGATGTAGGACTTCAAGAGGCTCTTCGTACTGCAGTTGAAAAAGCTGATGCTGCAATGTGCGCGCTAGATTTTCAAGGCGGAATCTTGGCAATCATGGATTTTTGTAAGAAAGTAAATGGTTATGTCACCGAGAAAGAGCCATGGATACTGGCCAAGGATCCAGCAAATCAGAGCGCGCTTGAAGGAATTTTGTATAACACGGCAGAGTCACTGCGTGCTTTAGCTGTATTGCTGCATCCAGTGATGCCGGCAACGTGTGAAATCTTGTGGGAAAGTCTCGGTGTTCAAGCAACACTAGGTGCACTCAGTGAACAAAAAATTAGTGATGTTGCAACATGGGGTCAATTGCCACCGGGTGTGCACGTCACTAAGACGCCAGTTCTCTTTCCTCGTTTAGAAACTAACGCTTAAAAACAATGGCTGATCGGCATAACCGCGATCTTGATCGCCCGCGCGCACCTTTGCCAGAGCCGCTTCCTTTTCCAACCGTTGATGCTCATGCGCATATGGAGATCATCACCGATACTGCACCAGATTCGCAAGAAGTGGCCGATGTAATTGCTGAAGCTAAATCAGTCAACGTTGACCGCATTGTTCAAGTTGGTTATTCAGCCGAACAATCGCGGTGGTGTGTAGCTGCGGCTGAAAAATGGAACACATCGGTTTTAGCCGCGGTCGCTTTACATCCAAACGAAGCACCCGTTGTAAAGGATCTTGAAGCTGATTGGGCCATCATTGCCGAACTCGCACACCATCCAAGGGTCCGTGCAATTGGCGAGACGGGTTTAGATTATTTTCGTACCCCTGTCGAACTTCGACCACGCCAGCAAGAGTCATTCAAATGGCACATTGAACTAGCTAAGAAGACTAATAAAGCGCTAGTCATTCATGATCGTGATTCACACGATGATGTCTTATCCGTATTACTTGAAGTTGGTGCTCCGGAAAAGACCATCTTTCACTGCTTTTCAGGCGATGTTGACATGGCCAAAGTATGTATCGAACGCGGCTATGTGCTCTCTTTTGCAGGTACATTAACTTTTAAAAATGCGCCAGCACTGCGCGAAGCAGTAAAGCTTGTACCGATTGATCAGTTACTCGTTGAAACAGATTCACCATTCTTAGCTCCCATGCCACATCGTGGTGCGGGTAATACACCTGCACAGATTGCAACCATTGTTCGCGCGATGGCAGCGGAGAGAAATAGTGATGTTGGTGAGCTTGCTGTTGCATTAAGTACTAACGCCGAACGCCTCTTTGGAAGTTTTGTACCATGACATTGCTAGGCGCTAAGCAAATCCGTGAGCTAGCAGCTGCGCTTGATTTAAAACCTTCTAAGTCGCTCGGTCAAAATTTTGTAATTGATGCAAATATCTGTACGAAAATAGTTCGGACTGCCCAAGTTGGTAGCGATGACATCGCTTTGGAAATTGGTCCCGGTTTAGGCTCTCTTACTTTGGCACTTTTAGAAAGCGCAGCCTCGGTTGTGGCAGTAGAAATTGATGATCGCCTTGCATGGCAACTTCCAATAACTGTGAGAGAAAACTTTGACCGCCCTGAAAACTTAACTGTCATTCATCAAGATGCTTTAACGCTTTCTACTCTTCCTTCAGCCCCCACTGTCTTAGTTGCCAATCTTCCGTACAACGTGTCAGTGCCAGTTCTGCTGCACTTACTTGAGAATTTTCCAACTCTGCGAACTGGGGTTGTCATGGTGCAAGCCGAAGTTGCAGATCGCTTAGCTGGTCGTCCTGGTACAAAAGAGTATGGAGTCCCGAGTGTGAAAGCGGCGTGGTGGGCCGATGTAAAAGGTGCGGGGGCGGTTTCTCGTTCAGTTTTTTGGCCAGCACCAAATGTTGATTCCAAACTTGTTTCTTTCACGCGCCGCCCAACTCCGGGGGATGAAGTTCTGCGCAAGAAAGTATTCACAATCATTGATGCCGCCTTTGCCCAACGCCGAAAAATGCTGCGTTCGGCGCTCTCATCGCTCTATGGCTCTTCAGCCGCCGCCGAAGCTATTGTGATGAAGGCGGGCATTGATCCAACCCTTCGTGGTGAAGCGTTAGAGATTTCAAGTTTTTGCGCCATCGCTACCGCTGCACCTGACATTTTTTAATCGACGTAATAGGGTCAATTCATGCCAGTTAAAACCGTCACGGTGCGCGTACCCGGAAAGGTGAATTTGCAGCTCTCGGTTGGCCCACGAGAAGCCGATGGCTATCACAATGTAGTTACAGTCTTTCAAGCTATATCAATTTTCGATGATGTTACGGTTACTTTAGGCGAACCACATTCTGGCATTTCGATTTCAATTAGTGGCGATCACACCCATGGCGTTCCAGCCGATAATAGAAATTTGGCCGTAAAGGCAACTGAATTGATTGCTAAGGAGTATGACTTAGACATCAATGTTCATATTGATATTAAGAAATCCATTCCAGTTGCTGGTGGAATGGCTGGCGGTAGTGCCGATGCTGCCGCAACAATTGTTGCTATTGATTATTTATTTTCACTTGGAATGAATCGCGAAGAGATGGCAGAAATCGCTGCACAACTAGGTAGTGATGTGCCGTTTATGTTAAGCGGCGGTACAGCTATCGGTACTGGACATGGTGAACAGTTAACACCAGCACTTTCTCGAGGAACCTATCACTGGGTCTTAGCACTTTCTTCAGTTGGACTTACTACACCTGCCGTGTATGCAGAGTGCGATCGGTTACGGGCAGAGTTAGAGATTACCGAACCGCAAACTCACGAAGTTTTAATGCAAGCTTTATTAGCAGCTGATCCTAAAACTGTTGGTGCATCGTTAACTAATGACTTACAAGCCGCAGCCTGTTCACTTCGTCCAGCGCTTCGTTTAGTTTTAGATGTTGGCCAGGAATACGGCGCGCTAGGCGCACTTGTATCTGGTTCTGGCCCGACCGTTGCATTCCTTGTAGCCGATGAAGAGGCCGGCCTGGATTTAGCCGTTGCATTAACGGCCAGTGGCGTAGTCGGTAGCGTTGCTCGTGCATATGGGCCAGTCGGCGGGGCAAAAGTACTCACCTAAATCATTGGCACGGTGGTCATCAGCACCACCTTTTATGAGGGAGAATACGGGTTCCGCCATTGTGTAGTGGCTAGCACATGGGCCTTTGAAGCCCAGGGTCCAGGATCGATACCTGGTGGCGGAGCAACTAATCAAAGGCCACCGATAGGATTCACTCGTGGCCGTTGAAACCGTGATTATCCTGGCAGCAGGTGAAGGCACGCGGATGAAATCAACTCAACCGAAAGTTCTCCATAGCGTTGCCGGTCGCTCTTTATTAGGACATGTCGTTCACGCAGTCTCACAACTTTCACCACGTGATCTTCGAATAGTTGTTGGCTCTGGTCGCGAAAGCGTTGAAGCCCATATCGCCGATATTGCACCGGCAGCAACAACAGTATTTCAAGAGCACCGCGGCGGAACTGGCCATGCAGCTCAACTGGCCCTTGCTGGGAAAACTCCATCTGGAACCGTTTTAGTTCTTGCCGGGGATACTCCGATGTTGACCGGGCAATCACTTGCACAGTTTCTAGATGCACATGTTTCTGGAAAATTTGCAGCGTCAGTGTTAACTGCCGAGCATCCAGATCCAACTGGATATGGTCGAATCATTCGTGATGATGCTGATGAGCTTTTACGCATCGTTGAAGAAAAAGATGCAACCGAGGATGAAAGAATAATATTTGAGATTAACTCGGGTGTTTACGCATTCGATAGCGCAGCACTTGCTGGTGCGATTTCCAAGATTACGAATTCAAATGCACAGGGCGAGCTTTACTTAACTGATGTCATTGGAATTCTTAAAGGACAAGGCGCATCGATAGCCGCAATTGTTATCGATGACTTCACTGAAATTTTAGGCGTTAATGATCGAATTCAACTTGCTGAATCTGCCGCACTTCTGCGCGATCGCATCAATGAAAATTGGATGCGCGAAGGTGTAACTATTATTGACCCGACTACAACCTGGATCGATTCAACTGCCAGCCTTTCTAACGATGTAACGATTCATCCCGGCAGTGCGATTCTGGGTTCAACTCAGATTGCCTCTGGGGCAGTAATTGGGCCACGTACAACTTTGACCGACTGTGTGGTCAAAGAGGGTGCAAGCGTTTTGGAATCCATCGCCACGGGTACGGTCATTGGCGAAGGCGCTACGGTCGGCCCATTTACTTATTTGCGCAATGGAACAGTTTTAGGCGATGGCTCTAAGGCCGGAGCATTTGTAGAGATGAAAAACTCCACCGTTGGCACTGGTTCTAAGGTGCCGCATCTGTCTTATGTCGGCGATGCAACGATCGGTGAGGGCACAAATATCGGTGCGGCAACTATTTTTGTTAACTATGACGGCGTAGAAAAGCATCACACCACCGTGGGTGACCATGTGCGTATAGGCAGCGACACAATGTTGGTGGCTCCAATCACCATCGGCGATGGGGCATATACAGCAGCGGGCTCAGTGATAACCGAAGACGTTCCAGCCGGGGCGATAGGAGTTGGCAGAGCTAAGCAAAAAAATGTATTAAGTTGGGTCCTGCGCAAGCGCGCAGGTACTAAGTCTGCACAAGCAGCCGAAGCTAGCGATACGAAGGGCTAAATATGGGCGAGATCCGGTTATCCTCAGAAAAGCGATTGCGTTTATTTACAGGTCGCGGATACCCCGAGTTAGCCGATGATGTTGCCTCAGAACTTGGCATCCAATTAACGCCAACGTCTGCATATGACTTTGCTAATGGCGAAATCTTTGTTCGCTTCGAAGAATCAGTTCGTGGTTGCGATGCATTTGTTTTACAGAGCCATACTGCACCAGTCAATAAGCAGATCATGGAACAACTAATCATGGTCGATGCGCTTAAGCGCGCATCTGCCAAGCGCATTACCGTTGTCGCACCTTTCTATGGTTATGCACGTCAAGATAAAAAGCACCGTGGCCGCGAACCTATCTCTGCGCGATTGATGGCCGATCTTTTTAAGACTGCTGGCGCCGATCGATTAATGGTTGTAGATCTTCACACATCACAGATTCAAGGTTTCTTCGATGGTCCCGTTGATCATCTCTTCGCACTTCCCATGTTGGCTAACTATGTTGGCAGCAAAGTAGATCGCTCACGTTTAACAATCGTCTCTCCAGACTCTGGTCGAGTACGCGTTGCCGAACGTTGGTCAGATCTTTTAGGTGGTTGCCCAATTGCATTTATTCACAAGACTCGTGATCCACGGATTCCAAATGAATCAATTACCGGCCGCGTAGTTGGCGATGTACAGGGCCAAACATGCGTGGTTATTGATGACATGATCGATACCGCAGGCACAATTACTAAGGCTGTAGATGCATTATTTGAAGCTGGAGCTAAAGATGTAATTGTTGCGGCAACGCACGCAGTGCTCTCAGGCCCGGCCATTGATCGCTTGAAAGCATCCAAAGCATCTGAGGTTGTTATTACAAATACCCTGCCAATCTCAGAGGATCAAAAATTTGATGGCCTGACCGTGCTATCAATCGCCCCACTTATTGCGCGCGCGATTCGTGAAGTCTTCGAAGATGGCTCAGTTACCAGCCTCTTCGATGGTCTCTCCTAAGCGCAATTTGCACATTCTCGGCCCTACAGGCTAACCTTTGGCTTGTTCCGGCGAGGGTATGAATTACTTCCGTAATCGACGGTGTAGGACTTAACTCCTTCTGGAACTTTGTGTACTAACCGAAGTTTCCACTAAGAGGAGTAATAAAAATGGCAGAGATCACTATCAATGGCGTCACTCGTACCGAATTTGGTAAAGGCGCATCACGTCGTGCCCGTCGCGACGGTTTAGTTCCTGCCGTTATTTATGGCCATGGAGAAAAACCACAGCACATTACTTTGCCAGCTCGCGAGCTCGGCGTT
>WLHW01000041.1 GCA_009702525.1 Actinomycetota bacterium | reverse complement strand
TTGTTTCATCAGCGCCAGTTGCAGCAGCAGCCCCTGCACAACGGAGCGCCGCACCTGTTGCCGTTTCTCCGCTGCGTGGAACCACTGTGACAATGTCGCGTCTGCGCAAAGTTATTGCCGCACGCATGGTTGAGTCTCTTCAAGTAAGTGCACAATTAACTACCGTTGTAGAAGTTGATGTCACCAAGATTGCTCGTCTGCGCGATCGTGCGAAAGCGACTTTTGAAGAACGTGAAGGCGTCAAACTCTCATTCTTGCCATTCTTTGCAGTTTCGATATGTGAAGCCCTCAAACAACATCCTGTCTTGAACTCCTCCGTTGAAGGCGATCAGATCACATATCACGGTACAGAGCATTTAGGTATCGCCGTTGATACAGAGCGTGGACTTTTGGTTCCAGTTATTTCTAATGCAGGTGATTTGAACATGGGTGGCATTGCTCGAAAGATCTCTGATCTTGCTGCTCGTACCCGTGAAAATAAAGTCACACCTGATGAACTAGGTGGTGGAACTTTCACGCTGACAAATACTGGAAGTCGCGGCGCATTATTTGATACACCGATTATTAATCAGCCTCAAGTTGCGATACTTGGTCTTGGTGCAGTCGTTAAGCGCCCAATGGTCGTTCGTGGTGAAGATGGCGGAGAAACAATTGCAATTAGATCCATGGTCTATTTAGCACTCTCTTATGATCACCGTGTTGTTGATGGCGCCGATGCTGCGCGCTTCCTAGTTACACTCAAAGAACGCCTAGAAGGTGGAGCGTTCGAATCGGATTTAGGTCTCTAAGCAGCTATGAGAGTTCCTCAACGAATCGCGATTACAGGATCATCCGGCCTTATTGGTTCGGCTCTCGTAGGTCACTTAAAGAGTGAAGGTCATACAGTTCAACGACTAGTCCGACGCACACCTATCGCCGCTGATGAAATTGCTTGGGATCCGCAGACTGGTTTCGTTGATCTCTCTGCCTTAGAAGGCGTGGACGCAGTTATTCACTTAGCTGGCGCAGGTGTTGGCGATAAGCGGTGGACGAAGAAATACAAAAGTGAGATTCTAAACTCCAGATTATTAGGTACAACCACAATTGCTAATGCGGTGGCAAGCGTTAAACCTCAAGTATTTATCTCAGCAAGTGCAATTGGCTGGTATGGCGAAAGTGGAAATCGCGCAGTTATTGAAAGTGATCGTGTTGGAGATGACTTCTTGGCAACTATTTGTCGCGAATGGGAAGCTGCTGCGGATTTAGCAGGTGATGTGCGCACAGTGAAACTTCGTACCGGACTCGTACTAGACCCAACTGGCGGGGCACTCGGAAAAATGCTGCCACTTTTTCGCTTGGGCTTTGGTGGAAAACTTGGCAATGGCAAACAATGGTGGTCGTGGATCACACTTCATGACGTTGTTCGAGCAATTGATTTTGCACTCGTCGAAAAAATCTCTGGACCAATTAACTTAACCTCTCCTAACCCTGTTACAAATCAAGAGTTCACTGCCGCACTTGCCCGCGCACTTCATCGACCAGCAGTTTTCCCAGCGCCAGCGATTGCGTTGAAGATCGCGCTTGGCGGCTTTTCATCTGAGGTTTTAGGTTCAAAGCGAGTAATTCCGCAAGCTTTACACGATGCAAAATTTACGTGGAACTATCCACACATCACTGAAGCTCTTACGGCTTTAGTTCAAGAGTAGCTGCGCTGCTAACTTTCCAGAAAATAACGCTCCTTGCTGTGATGGAACACTGCGGTGATCCCCTGCTACAAAAATATTCTCGCTAATTTTCATAGGCTGAGAAAGTGCTTTACCTGGAACATGGATAGGTAGTGCCGATGCGATTTCATACTTTGAAACTAATTCCCATTCGCGCGTGTCACATCCCCACATAAGAGCTAAATGCCTTCGAACATCGGATTCAGTGATGCCTAGTCCAGATGTAGAAGAAACTAAGCTCATCTCCGAATTGGAATAGCTCATTGAGATATCTGACATGACAACGCTATTTAAGACTGGCCCACGATTTTGGCCATCTATAACTAGGCGACCGGTTCCCGATGGATTATTTGCGGTGGCGTGATACCAGGTAATACAACCGGCCATCGTCACTGCTGCAGGGAAATCTAGCAACTGAGCTGCAGTCGTTGTATCTGTGGCGACAATAATCTTTTTGGCAGTGATAACACCAGTTGATGTCTCAATCTGAAGGCCACTAATTCTTTCGACGCGCGTGTGTAGATTCATATTGTGTATTCGTTGAGTGAGTGCTTCCGGAAGTCGGCCAACTCCAAGACGCGGAACACCCGGGGCACCGTTTACAAATGATTTTATGATCAGAATTCCATAGTCAAAATCCACTAACTCTGGGTCACAAAGAAATACTCCAGTCAAAAAAGGACGCAAAACATGGCGATACGTTGTACCTAAGCGACTAAGAGCTGCGCCAATAGTCGGCGCTTTAGGGGCTGAAAAAAGTAGAAATCGCAACAAAGCTAATTTCTCTGGAATCGTACCGGTCGCTTTGTCCAAAGCCGACAACGGAGCTTGTCGTGGATCTCCGGCTACACGGCGCGATGTTCCAAGTGAGACTTCTATTGCCCGTGGTGCTAGAACAAAATCAATCTCATCTAACACATTGAGTTCAACCAAAGACGGATAGCGAGAGTTGATTAGTTGAAAGCCACGATCACAAATAAATCCATCAATATAATCACTTGCAACTCGTCCGCCAGTTCTATCGCTGGCTTCTAGAAGGACTACATCGGCTCCTTGGTTCTGTAATTCCAATGTTGCACTTAAACCTGCCAGCCCGCCGCCAATAACAACTACATCAGCCGTCTTAGCCATGGACTGAACTCGCACGTGCCTGGTCGATAATTGAGGAAACCATCAAGGTGTCTTTATTATCTACTGGCCATGGGTTGAGGCCTTTGATAGCCCCTTCTACTTCTCTGTAAAAAACTGCGTAGTTCCCATTTTCTGCAGGGATCTCTTCAATCACATCACCACGATGAATAAAGGCAGGTGAAGCAGTTGAGACATCCCAAGCACCATTATGTGGAATTTTTCCTGCACGCAATAAGTGTTCCTGCGGATCTAAATCATTAATCATTAAAGCGCCATTACTTCCAAGAATGCGCACTCGTGGGCCAGGAGAACCAACTACCGCACTTGCCGAAAGATAGGACATCACTCCGCTTTTATGCTGCACAACCAGAACTGAGTCATCATCGGCTGCCCCTCTCAAAGAGCGCACCGATGAAGACACCAGTGTGCCTTCACCAAAGAAATCCAGGGCTGAAGAAATCAAATGTGGTTGCAGGTCAAGCAGCTGACCACCGCCATCGATGGCACTCATATTTTCTCGCCACGACAAAGGGTTAATCTCTGGACGGAATCTTTCAAAGCGTGATTCCATACGATGAATCGTTCCTAGCGTTCCAGATTTCAGTACACGCTTAATTGTCAGCGCATCGCTGTCCCAGCGACGATTAAAGAAACAACAAACCGGGACATGTGCATCTTCGCCAGCTTGAATGATTGATGCCGTCTCGGCGTACGTGCGACCCATCGGTTTATCGATGACAACCGGAACCCCTGCAGCGATTGCGGCAAAAGCCTGCTCTGCGTGCACAATATTGGCTGAAGCTACGACGAGGAGATCCAGCTTTACAGCGAACATCTCTTCCACTGTTGCGCATATCGAAACGTTCGGAAAATCCTGCAATGCCGATGCGACGCGTTCAGCATTCGTGGTTTGAATCGCTACAACGTCATATCCACAGCCTCGCAGCAAGGGGGCATGAATTAACCTTCCTGCCATTCCATAGCCAGCGATTCCAACCCGAAGCGTCATGTGTTGTTTTGCAACTTAGATGGCCACCAAATTTTGCTTCCAATGTCATAGGACAAAGCCGGGACCAAGATTGTGCGAACAATCAAGGTGTCAAGCAGAACACCAAATGCAACGGCGAAGCCAAGCTCTGCCAAGAAGACCAGCGGAAGAATTCCAAGAACACCGAACGTAGATGCAAGGACTATGCCCGCCGAGGTAATGACGCCACCTGTAACAGTAAGTCCCTTAATCACGCCGGCTCTAGTACCGATTTTTGCACTTTCTTCTCGAACACGTGTCATAAGGAAAATGTTGTAGTCGATACCAAGGGCTACCAAGAAGATGAAAGCAAAGAGTGGGAAGGAAGTATCTGCGCCCTTGAAGTGGAAGATATGTTCAAATACAAGTTGGCACGCACCCAAAGTTGCAAAATAAGACAGAACTACAGTCGACAAAAGAAGTAGAGCGGAGAGGATACTGCGCAATAGGAAACCTAAAATTATCGTAATTAATAGTAAGACGATAGGGATAATTGTCTTATTATCGTGATCGGCGGCAACATCGGTATCAAATGCAACAGCAGTAGATCCGCCGACTAAAATTGTCGGGTCTATTGCATGCACGACTGCCCTTAATTTAGGAATCACATCTCGCGCCTCAGTCGAATCTGGATTCATGCTAAGCGTTGCATTCAAAATCATCTGACCGTTTAAAACTTTAACGTAAGGCACTGGCTGGCCTGGAATCACTGGTCCAGTTCGCATGGGTTCAACTGATGCAACACCAACTACGCTCCCAAGCGCTTTGGTTACTGCATCGGCAGACTCACTCTTTACGACAACCTCAGTAGGTTGACCCGCTCCCCCTGGGAAATGTTGGCCCAAGAGATCTAAACCAATGACTGAATCCTGTTTTTTTGTAAAGGCATCGACAGTTGAAAGGCCTTTAGCATTTAAGGTGGTTGAAAATCCAGCTAAGACAACTAATAAGACTGATGTGATGATCCATAGTTTGCGAGGGCGCTTTTCTACTCCAGCGCCGATCTTTGCCCACACGCCGTCTAGTTGGGAGTTCACATCATCAAAGCGTGGAATTCGTGGCCAAAAAATCCAACGGCCGAATGCAACTAACAGGGCGGGAAGAAGAGTGAGAATCGTCAACATCGATGCGGCTATACCAATAGCGCCGACGGGACCTAGACCACGATTATTTGATAACTCACTTAGAAGTAGAACCAAAAGACTGACTATCACGGTAAAACCAGAGGCGAGAATTGGCTCAAAGACGCCTTTATAGGAAGCTTTCATGGCATCAAATCGAGACTCGTAATGATGGAGCTCTTCCCGATATCGTGAAATGAGCAAGAGTGCGTAATCCGTGGCAGCACCCAATACAAGAACTGAGAGAATTCCTTGCGACTGACCACTTAAATCGATTGCATTATTTTTAGCCAATAAGTAAACAATTCCACCTGCAGTTGAGAGCGCTATCACCGATGAGAAGAGCGGCAGAATCCATAAAACTGGTGAACGGTAAACAATAATTAAAATAAAGGCAACGACGCCTAACGTTGTTAATAATAAGGAAGAGTCAATTCCACCGAAGGCACCAAATAGATCTCCTAATAATGCACCGACGCCCGTAACATTTGCAGTGAGTCCATGTGCTGTGGCATATGTTGTTGAATCTTCACGCAACGTTTTAATAATTTCTGGCAGAACTGGTTTTTTATTTGGCAATGAATCAACGGCTGATTCAGAGGTCAACGGAAGATTAACGAGGAGAGCCTTTTTATCTTGCGAAGGGAATGCGAAAATTGCTTGCCCTGGAATTAAATATTTTGAGATTGCGATAGTGGTGCCAGAGATGGGCGTAGATCCCAACGTCGCTAAATGAGCATTGAGACCAGCAATTTTGGTCTCATCGATATCGCCCAGATATAGAACCAACGTTGGAATCGTCTGGGTTTGGTCGGATGAAAATGTCGAAATAATCTTTGAAGCCTGAGTTGATTCGGCGTTCTGTGGCAAAAATGCCGAATTATCGTTTTCCTGCACTGTTGAGAGGGAGCCGAACAATGGCCCGAAAACACCACTGGCTCCAAACCATATAAATATCACCAGTAAAGCGGTTACAAAAGGGCGGCGGCGCTTACTCTCAGGTTTCAGGTTCACGAAATTTAATGCCTTTCAGGATTATCCAATCGAGCCGATTGGTAAGGATGCAATCCTACCTTTAGGCTAACCACGTGCCAGTTGTAGAAGCTCCATACGAGTCTGCTATAGCCCTAGCCCGCCATGGTCTTATTGATTACACCAAAGCGTGGGACGTTCAACGTAAAATTCACGAGGAAGTGGTCCAAGGCACGCGGCCAAATACTTTGCTACTTCTAGAACATCCCTCGGTCTATACAGCCGGGCGTCGTACCGACGCTTCGGAAAAACCTACCGATGGAACCCCTGTCATCGATGTTGATCGCGGTGGAAAAATAACGTGGCACGGTCCAGGCCAGCTCGTTGGTTATCCAATTGTCCGTCTCGCTAAACCGCATGAGCTCGTTGGCTTTGTGCGTGAAATTGAAGCGGGATTGATGAACGTCTGTGCAGAGTTTGGAATAAAGGCAACATGCGTCTCAGGACGCACTGGCGTGTGGATTCAAGATGAGCGCGGTGACAGAAAAATCGCGGCTATCGGTATCCGCGTCGCTAAAGGCGTCACTATGCATGGCTTTGCTTTAAATGTCTGCCCCGATTTACGTGCATTCGACAACATTATCCCTTGCGGAATTCTCGATGCACAAGTAACTTCTATGCAAGCAGAGCTTGGACACGACATTCGTATTGATGAGGTTGCTCCAATTCTAGAGCGACATATTTTCGAATCCCTAAAGAAGGTGAGCATATGAGTATTGAACCTGAGGGACGTAAAATGATTCGCATCGAAGCGCGCAATGCGCTGACCCCGATTGAGCGCAAGCCTGAATGGATTAAGACTCGCGCCACTATGGGTCCTGAATACACACGACTTCGATCTTTGGTAAGTAGCGAAGGATTACACACCGTGTGCCAAGAAGCGGCATGTCCAAACATCTTTGAATGTTGGGAAGATAAAGAGGCAACATTTCTGATCGGCGGAGACAAGTGCACCAGACGCTGCGATTTTTGTAATATCGATACTGGAAAACCTGACGCTCTCGATCGAACTGAACCATTAAAAGTCGCCGAATCAGTAAAAGCCATGGGATTGGCTTATGCCACAATCACCGGAGTTACTCGTGATGATCTACCGGATGAAGGCGCCTGGCTCTATGCCGAAACGATTCGCCAAGTACATGCACTCAACCCAGGCTGCGGCGTTGAAATGTTAGCCCCTGACTTTCACGCTAAAGCCGAACTGCTCAATCAAATTTTTGAGACTAAGCCGGAAGTTTTTGCGCATAATCTTGAGACCGTTCCCCGAATTTTCAAAGAGATCCGCCCTGCATTTACATATGAAAAATCTCTGCGAGTTATCTCAATGGCTCGGGATTTCGGCCTCATTACAAAATCTAATTTAATTCTTGGCTTAGGTGAAACACGTGAAGAAGTTTCTCAAGCTCTAGTCGATTTGAATAGTGCCGGATGTGATCTAATCACCATCACGCAGTATTTACGTCCAACTAATCGACACCATCCAGTTGTGCGTTGGGTCAAACCCGAAGAGTTCGTCGAATTAGCCGCTGAAGCAACAGAGGCAGGCTTCTTAGGTGTAATGAGTGGTCCCCTAGTTCGCTCAAGTTATCGCGCAGGTCGACTTTACAAGCAAGCGATGGCGGCTAGAGCTACTCATGGCTGATCTGGTATACCCACCAGTTATTTTCACAATAAAAACTTTATGGAAGTACTTAGGCTTACGTTTTGATTTTCGTGGAGAAGAAAATATTCCACGAAAAGGTGGGGCAATACTTGCAATAAATCACGTGAGTTACTTTGACTTTGCAATTACAGGTACCGCTGCCCTTCCTGCCGGTCGTTATGTGCGATTCATGGCTAAGAAAGAGATTTTTGATAACAAAATTGCGGGGCCACTCATGCGAGGAATGCATCATATAAACGTTGATCGCAGCAGTGGATCTGCCTCATTTGTTGCCGCCCTTCGCGCACTCAAAGCTGGCGAAGTTATAGGAATTTTTCCGGAAGGTACCGTCTCGACGAGTTTTGAAATAAAGCAACTTAAATCTGGTGCCGTGAGGTTGGCTATGGGTGCTGGCGTTCCAATCATTCCTACAGTCATATGGGGAAGCCAGAGAGTGTGGACAAAAGGAGTTAAGCGAAATCTCAAACGCAAGAAATTTCCAGTCAGTGTCACATTTGGCGAGCCGATTCACTACCAACGTGGCGATGACGTTGAGCTAGCTGAAACCCACCTGCGCGAAGTTCTGCTCGCCATGCTTCACGAAGTCCAAGATATATACCCTGATAGCCACGTCGGTGAGCGTTGGGCGCCCACTCGTCTTGGTGGAACTGCACCTGCCCCACTAAACTGAGCATATGTTCACAAGAAAAGCTAAAGAAAAGAAGATCAAGAGCCCACGATTCCAAACCTTTCGCGATGCATATAACGTCACGAAGAGCGTTAAGCCCTGGATTTCAATTGCCTTAATTGGAATTTTTCTGGCCACATGGATAGTCGGTATTGCAATCGGTACTGGACTTGGTCATCCTTATTATTTTGGTTTTATTTTTCTTCCGCTCTCATTTTTAACAACTCTGCTTTTCTTTACACGTCAAGCCGGAACCGCTGCCTATTCATCAATTGAAGGACAAATAGGTGCGGGAGCTAGTGTGTTGATGGCGATACGTAAAGGTTGGACAACTACACCGGCCGTAGCTGTGACTCGCAATCAAGATATGGTCCATCGCAGCGTTGGTCGTGCGGGTATTGTTCTTACCGGCGAAGGCTCCAACGGAGTAAATCAATTACTTATGGACGAACGCAAGAAAACCGAGCGTTTTGCTCCAGGTGTTCCAATCTCCGTAGTTCTTGTTGGTGATGAAAAAGGCCAAGTTCCACTTCGTAAACTTCAAAAGCATCTGCAAAAGTTGCCCAAGAAGTTAACTGCACACCAAATGCGTGAAGTTCGAGCGCGTTTAAAAGCAGTTGGTGGATTATCTATGCCGATCCCTAAGGGTCCGATGCCTACACGTGCACCTAAGGTTCGCTAAACCCTTTTTAATATCGAACCACTAGCACGTTCGTGGATACCTCGACCATCGTCATCGTAGGTAACGGCTGTAACGACTAAAATCAGCAGGCTTGTTCGAATCAGAACCTGAAGCGGGCTCAACGCTCCCCCATCAATGAAGCGGACTACTTTCATCCCAAAAACTTTTTGACCCAATGAGGCACCTTGCAGGAAAGTGAGCACAACTACCTCGACATAAAACAGCGCCATGATGCTGGGTGATCGATCAGGGCTCATCTGGCCAATTCCGCCTGACAAGGCAGCAATCACGGCGTAGCAGGCCAACCAATCGAGGGTTATTGCCGCCAAGCGTCGCCCGAAACTCACCCGTTCGCTCATGGCCACAGCCTAACGCCTATGAATTATTAACATGGATGTAACAGTGCGGTTAGGCCATTTAGGCATCTAAACCATATTCTTACGTCCAAGCAGAGGTGCTCAAAGACGAGAAATCTGCACTGATACACGAACTTTGTATCACATGTGAATTGGGAGAAGCATGTTTAAGAATTCAGCAGAAATCTTTGCCTACATTAAAAAGGAAGACATCAAGTTAGTCGATGTTCGATTTACTGATCTTCCAGGCATTCAGCACCACTTTAATGTTCCAGTCGAATCATTCGATGAAGCCGTATTTACTGATGGCTTAATGTTTGATGGCTCATCTATCCGTGGGTTCCAGTCAATTCACGAATCAGATATGAAACTACTTCCCGTACCAGAGTCTGCCTACCTTGATCCATACCGCAAGGAAAAGACTCTGATTATTCTCTTCTCTGTTCATAATCCAGTTGATAACTCACCTTATAGCCGCGACCCTCGCGGAGTGGTTGCCAAGGCAGTCGACTTCATGCGCGCACAAGGAATTGCAGATACTGCATTCTTCGCACCAGAAGCTGAGTTCTATGTATTTGATCGCGTTCGCTTTAAGACTGATATCAACACTGCTTATCATGAGATTGATTCTTACGAAGGTGCTTGGAATACAGGCATTAAAGAAGATGCTGATGGAACACCAAACCGCGGGTACCGTACTCGTGTTAAGGGTGGATATTTCCCGGTCTCACCAACTGATCAATTTGCCGATCTTCGCGATGAAATGGTTATGCAACTGGGCAAAGTTGGTTTACTTGTTGAACGCTCGCACCACGAAGTTGGTACTGCAGGTCAAATGGAGATCAACTACCGCTTCACCGATATTTTGCATGCAGGTGACGACATCATGAAGTTCAAATATGTTGTTCGTAACACTGCATGGCAGGGTGGCAAGACGGCAACATTCATGCCAAAGCCACTCTTTGGCGACAATGGTTCAGGTATGCACGTTCACCAATCACTCTGGAAAGATGGCGTTCCGTTGTTCTTCGGCGATGGTTACGGTGATTTATCAGAGATGGCTCGCCACTACATCGGTGGACTTCTCAAGCACGCACCATCTCTCCTTGCATTCACTAACCCAACAGTTAACTCATACCGCCGCTTAGTGCCTGGCTATGAAGCACCAGTAAACCTTGTTTACTCAGCTCGTAACCGCTCGGCTTGTATCCGTATCCCAATTACAGGATCTAATCCAAAGGCTAAACGCATTGAGTTCCGTTGCCCAGATCCATCATCTAATCCATATCTAGCCTTCGCAGCGATGTTGATGGCCGGACTTGATGGAATCATCAACAAGATCGAACCACCAGCCCCAGTAGATAAAGATCTCTACGAGCTATCAGGTGAGGAAGCAGCAGCTATTCCTCAGGTTCCAGGTTCACTTGATGAAGTACTCAATAACTTAGAGCGCGACCACGAGTTCTTGCTTAAGGGTGGAGTATTCACAAAAGACTTAATTGAGACATGGATTGACTTTAAGCGTAAGCAAGAAGTTGATTATGTCCGCTTGCGTCCACATCCAGCTGAGTTCGAACTGTACTTCGATATCTAAAGATGTATTTCCCACAAAGCCCGTCAGAAATGGCGGGCTTTGTGCTTTCCCAACTAGTACATTTGAGTCATGTTTCTTGATCTCCTAATAGCAATCTTTTTCTTTTTGGTTGGTTTAGAGATCAAGGCAAGTCTTAAAG
>WLHW01000040.1 GCA_009702525.1 Actinomycetota bacterium | reverse complement strand
GATTTAACAAGAAAGTCAGTAAGAAAATAAGTACCAGCATCAGACTCCATTATTTCTGCAATCTTTTTAGTACCTGCAAAAATATCATAACAATGGTTACCGCCTAATCGTTTGACGCCGTGTTCTGCAATTACGGTATCGAGTGCCCCATACGTTCCACAATCGGCATAAGCAACTGCGCACTTGGAGTGTTTGTCCTTAATCTCTTTCAGCAGGGCATCAACCTCACCAGCGATTTTCTCGGGGCGGTTATGAAGCAGTGGTGGAAGTGGATAAATAACCACATCCAGCGCATTCTCGATAACTATGTCGCTGATATGTGTAGCCAATGCACCGCACGCTACGATGCCGATACTCATACTGGGAAAGCTAGTCGATCTACAAACTTGTCATTAAAATCTGTGCGATCAGAGAGTTCCACGTAATCAATCTCTTCAAGAAGTGCATTAGCTCCATGTCGCTCTTGAGCAGATAACAAAACCATCTTTGCACCTTCACCGGCAACGTTACCGGCAGACATAATGCGCATTACGGATAACTTTGGAACAAGACCGATTTTGATTGCGGATGCAGGGGATAAGTAGGAGCCAAATGAGCCAGCTAGTAGTACCTGTTGAATTTCAGACTCCTCAACACCAAACTCTTCGAGCAGTAATGCCCAGCCAGTAGCAATAGCAGCTTTAGCAAATTGAAGTTCACGGACATCTCGCTGTGTTAAAAACACACAGTCGCTTAAGTCGCCGACTTCTTTGCTCCATGTCAGAACAAATACTCGTTCGCCTTCACGCTCTAACAGCCGGTCGGCCAAAGTTGGTGCGACTTGTCGCGCAATCTCATCAGTGACAAAGCGTCCAGAATGATCAAGTAAGCCGACGCCCACAAGTGATGCACAGGCATCTACTAAGCCAGAACCACAGATTCCAACTGCAGGGGCATCATCAATGGTTCCGATAATTAATTGACCATCGGTAATCTTGATAGTCTCGATAGCACCGGATGCCGCGCGCACACCACACTTAATACTCGCAGCTTCAAAGGCAGGGCCAGCCGGTGCAGCAGTAGCCAGAATCTTTTCACCATCGCCCAAGACGATTTCACAGTTTGTGCCCACATCAATGAATAAGCGCAGGCGCTTATCGCGATCCATACCCGATGCAAGCGCACCAGCGATAATGTCTCCGCCAACATAGGCGCCAAGTGAGGGCAGGATGACTGCCTTAGCTCGTGGGTGAATTTCGATACCAATCTCGGCGGCATTGACATCAGGAAAATCAGCAGAGGACATGATGAAGGGTGCAACACCTAAGGCTTCTGGATCGATACCTAATAACAAATGATTCATCGTTGCATTTCCTGCGATTGCAATTTCATACACGTGAAGTGGGCTTATTCCCGACTCAATGCAGACCTCTTGAGTCAATTGATTCAAGGTTTCCTGAGCGAGGGAACTCAGTTTCTCAAGGGCATTGGGATCTAACATGGTTGCACTAATGCGAGTGATTACATCAGCGCCAAATGGCTGCTGCTTATTGAGCATTGATTTAACGGCTAAAGGTGTACCGGTATTGAGATCGAGCAGCGTTGCTACAACTGTCGTCGTTCCTAAGTCATAAGCGATTCCATATCGAAATTCTGTGGTGTCTCCAGCTTCGATATCAATGAATTCTTGATCTACAAAGACTGCCGTTACTTTAAAGTTAGCCGCTCGCATAACCCGTGGAATATTGCGCATGGCTGCAAGCGAAGCCGTGCCTTCGATGTCATCAATTGCATCGAATAAGCGCACGATATCGGTACGTTGATCGTGCAGCGTAGGTTCTTCAAGCTCCACATATCGCTTTTGAACCGCAGGTCGCAAAATAACTTGGCGACCAACGCCGACGGTCGCTGCCTTAGGACGTGTAGTCAATGGTGGAACATCAACTGAGATGTCAGTGCTTGTGCGAACCAAACATGCCAGACGCCATCCCTGTTTGATTTCAGTCTCAGTAAAGGCTCTAAAATCTAACTTCGATGGTTCAACGTTGCCATCGGTAATTTTCACTTTACATTTCTTACACGTTCCATATCCGCCACATGTTGAATCAATTGCAATGCCATTCCATGAGGCAGCATCAAATGCGCTGACTCCAGTAGGTACGGTAATCGTTTTTTCAGATGCAACCGAGTTATCTTTTTCTAAAGATCTAAAG
The DNA here is from genome assembly GCA_009702525.1 of Actinomycetota bacterium. GTDB lineage: Bacteria > Actinomycetota > Actinomycetes > Nanopelagicales > Nanopelagicaceae > Planktophila. The sequence continues at coordinate 9,009 of WLHW01000040.1, read as the reverse complement.
GCAAGCTTGACTCGTCCAGTGCCATCGTGCGCAGGTACGAGTGATGGGTCAAGCTCTTTTTTACTAATTTTTATACACCAGTACTTTCTGCAGCTTTGGCGGCCTCTTGCGCTCTAAAACGTGTAATCCAATGTGATCCCCATGGATCTAGACCAAGCAGTAAGTCCGCTGCACGCACAGATTCAACAATAAGCGGAGTACGTGAATCCATGACCGCACTTGTTAAACCATGTGACATGGCAGCTGGCAAAAATGCAGCGTTCAATGCATGGCGATAAGGAAGACCGAAGGAGATATTTGAGGCTCCCAGGGTCATATTCAGACCCCATTTTTCGCGGATTAAGTAGATAGTTTCCAATGTAATCTTCACAGCTTCTGGATCCGCACCGACCGTCATAGCTAGGGGATCTATGACCAAATCTTCAAGTGGAATTCCATGTTTTTCTACTGCGCGAACAATCTTTTCTGTGATGATCATTCGCTCTGCTGCAGTTGCTGGAATACCAGTCTCATCGTTAGGTAAAGCGATGATTGCCGCACCATGCTTTTTGATAAGTGGCAAAACTAAATCCATACGCTCGTCTTCGCCTGTAACACTATTCACTAACGCTTTACCTTGATACGTCTCAAGCCCAACTTGTAACGCCTCGATGATTGATGAGTCAATACAGATAGGGATATCCGAGATACTCTGGATCAAAGTGATTGCTTTTCCTAAAAGAGCAGGTTCATCAGTAAGCGGTACGCCCATGTTCACATCTAGAACATTAGCTCCACCTGCAATCTGATCAACTACATCTTTTTCAATGGCAGATAAATCACCTTCGCGAAGTTGCAGTTGAAATTTTTTGCGACCCGTTGGGTTAATACGCTCACCGATTATGCAAAATGGCTGATCATGACCGATGGTTACGGTCTGACCCGGTGAAGTGAGAACGGTATGCATTGTGTTACCCCTGTCGTTTCGGTGTACGGCCTAAGTCGTTCATAAAAAGATCGAGCGTTTCATCATGTCTAAAGTCAGTCACATGAAGCCCGCGCACACCCGGTAGTGACAAAGCATGCTGTGCGAGCTCTAGCGTTAAGTTGTAAACCTCTTGAGCAGGATCACTCGCACCACTTGCTCGAGCTAAAACGTCAGCAGGTACGTCAATACCAGGGACTTTGTCGTTCATAAAGGCCAAACCTTTGGCGCCTTTCATTAAAACGATGGTCGGTATGAGTTTTAAATCAGGTGCAACTTCGGCAACGCCTTTACAGAAGGCTTCTAGGCGATCAGGGTGGTAGCAGATTTGTAGTTGCAGGAACTGTGCACCAGCACGGTGCTTCTTCAGGGCGCGCTGAATTCGGTAATCAAATGGGGGAGCTGCGGCATTCTCAACTGCACCGATGTAAAAATCTGGAGCCGGATTGATTTTTCGACCCGATAAGTAAGTGCCAGTAGCCATAATTCGCGCCATATTGATGGCTTGGGCACTATCAACGTCAAAGACTCGACGCGCCTCTGGTTCATCTCCAGCCGTTACGTCGTCTCCAGTTAATAACGAGAGGTTAGTAATTCCATGTAGAGATGCACCGATCATGTCGGCTTGAATCGCAATACGATTTTTGTCACGGCAGACTATTTGCATGATGGGCTCTAAGTCATGCATCTTCATTGCAATTGCAGTTGTTGTATTAGATGTATGTGCATGTGCTGCAGGATTATCTGTAGCATTAACCGCATCGAACCAAGGCGCTAAACGTGCGGCATTTTTAATAACGGAATCCATACCACCGCCATCGATAGATGGAAATTCAGCGGTAAAAACACGCTCAGAAGTATTTTCTAATTTTTCACGCAAAATTGACATCAGTGTTCACCGACTGACCAGCCAGCAGGTACCTGCTGATCACGTTTTGTCACCAAATTGATCCATGATGATGTTCCCTGTAGTTGCATATCGACAGGTGGTCGCAGCTCGTTGTAGTGTTCTTTCCAGACTTTTGGTAAAGGTAATGAAACAGTTCGATCGTAGGCTTTTACCCAGATGCATTGCATCTCAGGTTTGACTTCGCAGTTACCATTTTCACGAACTCCGCCACAAGGACCATTGCGCAGAGTCTTTGGACACGTCATAGGACATGTCATGCCTGTTGAATGCAAAACACACTGTCCGCACATGCGACAGTCCCATACAGGCTTCTTTAGCGCATGCTCAACAAGGGGCAGAAGTTTTTTTAACATGATGGAGTTTAAGCAGAGACCGATGCGCGTTTTTTAGATATTAAATCTTTAGCGATACGCACAGCAGTAGATGCATCAGCGGCAAAGCCATCGGCTCCAACAACATCGGCATATTCCTGTGTGACAGGTGCCCCGCCCACCATGATGATTACTTGGTCGCGAAGTCCAGCCTTGGTAATTTCGTGAATATTGACTTTAAACATCGGCATCGTAGTTGTTAAAAATGCTGACATACCGACGATGTCTGGCTTATGTTCAATAATTGCAGCCACAAACTTCTCTGGAGCAACTTGTACTCCTAGATCAATCACCTCAAAACCCGCACCTTCAAGCATGATATTGACTAAGTTCTTGCCGATATCATGAACATCGCCTTTAACTGTACCCATTAAGTACGTTCCAACGGTCTCAGCGCCAGTCTCTGCAAGTAATGGTCGCAAAACATTGAGCGCACCCGACATCGCTTTACCAGAGATAAGCATCTCTGGTACAAAGAAATCGCCGCGCTCAAAACGTGCGCCAACTTCTTCAAGAGCCGGGATTAAGGCATCAAAGAGGATAGCGCTAGGTGTCATGCCATCGGCGATACCCTGATTAGTGAGCTCTAGTACGGCTGGAGCATTTCCAACTAAGGTCTCGTCAAATAGCGCCTTGAGGATGTCGTCATGAGTCATGCTGCACCTATCTTTCCTTCATTATTTGACTGGAGTGTGTGGATCTCTTCGATGATTAAGTCACCGATCTTTGCTAAATCTTTCTGGGTCAATCGAGGTGAAGGACCAGAGATTGAAATTGCACCGACAACGCGACCATCATTCTCGCGAATAGGTGCCGCTACAGCGACTAAACCATCTTCTAGCTCATCAATAATTATTGCGTAGCCTTTTTTGCGAACGCCTTCGAGTTCAACAAGTAAACGTGGTCTGGATGTAACTGTCTTAGAAGCTAGTTTTTCAAGTCGACCCATAGGTATTGTTGCAACACCGTAAGCCAACAGTATTTTACCAAGAGCAGATGCGTGAAATGGAATTCGCTTTCCTACCCAATTTGTTGCACCCAATAAGTAATGTCCATCAACTTGATCGATAAGCTTCATCTCACCATTACTTGATACAGCCAGGTTTGCCGTTTCACCAGTAGTGTGGGCCAACTTTTCCAAAACTGTGTGCATACGTGCAACTAATACAGAGTCGTGATTTTGCGAACGCGCAAAGGTTGATAAAACATCACCAGCAATGTATGCACCATTGCGATCTCGGCGAATTAAACCTTGGCGCTCTAGCGCGCTTAACATGCGCGATGTTGTGCTCTTGGGAATCTCATGCGAACGTGAGAGCTCTGATAAAAGTGGCGGGGTAGAGCATTCCAAAATATGAATAAGAAGTGCGCTGGCGCGATCAATCGCCTGCGTGCCAGTAACTAACTCACTCATTACCGACCCCTTCCAGAGTGTTCCATAATATGGAACCACTGTTCCACTATCTAAGGGTATTCTCGTAGGTGTCCAAAGGTCAATAGGCGCAAGGAGTGTCACATGTTTGAAAATCGGATGCCTCGTTATGAAATCCTCAGTGAAGAGTCGATGGCAACACTGACACTTGGGTGGCGTCGTATCGTCTCTGAAATCGGCATTGAGTTCATGAGCCCGTGGGCGATCGATGTACTACGTGATGCTGGACAGACAGTAGAAGGTGACAACGTTAAGTTTGATCCAGACTGGATCCTTAAGCAGATAGCCCTTGCCCCTAGTGAATTTAATCTTCGCGCAAGAAATCCGAAGAACAATGTTCATATCGGTGGCAATTCAATGGTATTTGGTGGCGTCTATGGTCCACCCTTTGTTCGCGAAGGCGATGTTCGCCGCGATGCCACATTTAAGGATTATGAAAACTTTTGTAAGTTAGCTCAGTCTTATGACGCTCTTGATAGCGTTGGTGGAGTCGTCTGCGAACCAAATGATTTATCTCTTGATTCTCGACACTTAGATATGGCTTATGCCGCCGCAACCTTGACCGATAAGTTTTTTATGGGCAATGTTGTAACTGCTGACAATGCTAAAGATGTGATCAAGATGTCTGAAATTATTTTCGGCGGACGCGCAGCTATTGAAGAAACACCAGCCCTCATCTCGCTAATCAACTGCAACTCTCCTTTACGCTGGGATGATCGCATGCTTGATTCTCTTCGCGAATATGTTCTGGCGGGGCAACCAGTTGTAGTCACACCATTCTTACTCATGGGCGCAATGAGTCCTGTAACAATTCCCGCAACTCTGGCACAGCAAATCGCTGAAGCCTTATCTGGAATTGCGCTGGCACAAACGCTCAACCCAGGATGCCCAATTGTCTTTGGATCATTTCTATCCAATATCGATATGCAATCTGGCTCACCACAATTCGGTACACCTGAATCAGGGATTGGCCTGTTGTGTACTGGTCAAATTGCGCGCAGTTTTAACCTGCCATTTCGTGGCGGCGGCGGCTTAAACTCATCACAAACCGTTGATGCACAGTCTGCTTACCAGACGATGATGACCATGATGCCAACATTTTTATCTGGCACTAACTGGGTCATGCACACTGCCGGTTGGTTAGAGGGCGGTCTGGTTTCCTGTTATGAAAAATTTATTCTCGATATCGAAATCCTGCAATCGCTGATGACAGAGTTCACGCCCCTTGAATTCAACGTCGAATCCCTAGCCTTTGATGCTCACCTAGAAGTTGGCCATGGCGGTCACTTCTTAGGCGCAGCCCACACAATGGAGCGCTTCCGTGACTGTTTCTATCGACCATTCCTTACAAATAGTGATAACTACGAGCGTTGGATGCGTTTGGGAGCACGAGACACAAAGGATCGCGCAGCCGAGATTTATAAGAAGAAGTTAGAGGATTACGTGGCCCCTGAAATCGATGCATCGATGCTAAAAGAGCTCGATGAGTTTGTGGCAATGCGTAAAAGCCAACTAGATTAAAACCACTATGGTCGCAACGCTATTTATCAACGGTGCCTGGAAGCCGGCAGCAGATGGTGGCGCTCACGATGTTCATAGTCCTCATGACCAACGGGTAGTTGCAACAGTTTCACAAGCAACCCAGAGCGATGTTTTGGATGCAATCTCTGCTGCTCGAACCTCATTTGATAGCGGTGTATTTACATCGTGGAGTTTTAAAGAGCGCAGTGCGCTTGTTGCCAAGATTGCCGACTTGTTAGAACGTGATGCAGATCTGGTTGCACGTAAAGAAAGTGATGATACGGGCAAGCGATTTATAGAAGCCCAGTACGACATTGCCGATGTCATTGCAACTTTTAGACATTTTGCAGCTCTAGGTGCAAAAGAGCATGATCGAAGCGTTGATGTTGGTTTAGCCCATGTAACAAGTCGAATCGTGCATGAACCTTTAGGTGTTGCATCACTTATCGGGCCTTGGAACTATCCATTGCTACAGATTGCGTGGAAAGTTGCTCCAGCCCTCGTTGCAGGTTGCTCTTTTATTGTAAAGCCCAGTGAATTAACTCCACAAAGCGCAATTGCTTTAATAAAAATAATTGAAGAGGCCGGTACACCTAACGGTGTAGCTAATTTAATTCTTGGTCCAGGCTCTGTTGTTGGAACCCCGTTGATTAATGATCCACGTGTTGATCTCGTTTCTTTCACGGGCGGATTAACAACCGGGCAAACCATCATGACCGCGGCAGCAAAAACAATTAAAAAGTTAGCCCTTGAACTCGGTGGGAAAAATCCACACATCATCTTTGCCGATGCCGATATTGATGCAGCAATTGATAACGCTGTTACCGCAGCATTCCTGCACTCGGGCCAAGTGTGTTCAGCAGGAACGCGTTTGCTTGTAGAGCGTTCAATTCATGATCGTGTAGTCACTGAAATTGTTCGACGAGCAGCTCAGATTCGCCTAGGTGGTCCCGATGATTTAACGGCCGAAACTGGTCCACTCATTAGTCAAAGCCATTTGCGCAACGTTACTGAGTACGTTGAGAAAGGTATCGCCGAAGGTGCAACGCTTCTGGTTGGTGGAAAACGTAGCGACTTACCTGAACATGCCAACGGTTGGTATTTTGTTCCAACCGTTTTAGATAACTGCACAACTCAGATGAGTTGCGTACAGGATGAGTCTTTCGGTCCCGTCATGACGGTGGAGGTTTTTGATACTGAAGCCGAAGCAGTTGCACTAGGCAATGACACCGTTTTTGGTTTATCTGGTGGAGTCTGGAGTGGTGATAGCGCTAAAGCGGCTCGCGTAGCTAGCGCTCTGCGCCACGGCACGATCTGGGTCAATGATTTTGGGCCATATCGCCCTGCCGCCGAGTGGGGCGGCTACAAACAATCGGGTATTGGCCGGGAATTAGGCGAACATGGCTTGGGTGAGTACCTTGAAATCAAACACATTTGGACTAACAATTCACCTAGTCGATCTGGATGGTTTTCAGATCCCACATAAGGGGAGAGTCAATGAGTTCTGAAGCGCCAATGATCTCTGTGAAGAATCTTTGGAAAGTCTTTGGTTCAAACTCCCAAAAAGTAATAGGTACACCTTTAGCCGATTTAACTCGCGCCGAACTGCGTGCGCAAACTGGTAACACAATTGCAGTGCGCAATGTTTCCTTTGATGTTGCACCAGGTGAAGTCTTCGTCGTTATGGGCTTATCTGGTTCTGGAAAGTCAACCCTAGTCCGATGCATGACTCGCTTGATTGAACCTACGGCAGGCTCGCTAACTTTTGAAGGTGAAGACATTTTGCAAGTCGATAACGCACGCTTGCGTGAGCTTCGCAAGACGCGTTTCTCAATGGTCTTTCAGCACTTTGGTTTATTGCCTCACCGAAATGTTATAGACAACATCGCATATTCTTTAGAAATCAATGGCGTCAAAAAAGCAGAACGTCATGCTCGTGCTAATGAAGTTATCGAGCTAGTAGGATTACAAGGATATTCACATGCTTACCCTGAACAACTATCTGGTGGAATGCAGCAGCGCGTTGGTTTAGCGCGTGCTTTGGCTGTTGACCCAGAAGTTCTCTTTCTGGATGAACCCTTTAGTGCGCTAGATCCACTTATCCGTCGCGATATGCAGCAAGAGGTCATTCGTCTGCATCACGAGCTGGGCAAGACAATGGTGTTCATTACGCATGATCTTTCTGAGGCCGTAAAAGTGGGCGATCGAATTGCAATTATGCGAGACGGTGCCATTGTGCAGATTGGAACTCCGGAGGATTTAGTTGCCAACCCAGCCGATGACTACGTGGCAAACTTTGTTCGAGATATTGCTAAGTCACATGTTCTGACGCTTCGCTATCTTGCAAGACCCGCTAAGCCAGGTGAGGACACAAGTGGTCCTGAACTCTCGGCCGACATGATTATTCGGGATGCGTGCAGCTTAATTCTTGACGAGCAACGTCCAATAAGAGTCAGCGATAAGGGAAAAGCATTAGGAGTCGTTTCAAGTGATGATGTTTTGCGAATCATCTCTGGGGTTGCTTAATGCGTATTAAAAAACCTTACCTACTTCTAGGTTCGGTTGCAGTGTGGGTACTGTTGGGGCGGTTATTGCATGGGAAAAATACGCTCCAGATTGATACCTATGAAAACACACCTTTCACTCGATTCATCGGAGAAAAAGCTTTAGAGCTTCGTGGAAATCGAACTGAGAGTCCAGCTTTTATTTATTTCTTTAATCCCATTCGTGCGGTCATAGATGGCTTTGTTCAATTCATTAGAAATATCATCGCTGTTCCTGCGCCTAATTCGCTAATTCCGGTCATTGGATGGTTCGGAGTAGTGGCGATAATCGCCTTTGTAGTCTTTGCAACAAGCAAATTACGCACTGCATTGCTATCGGTATCCCTTCTCATAGGATGCGGCCTTTTAGGAATGTGGCAATTTACGATGGATTCGATTGCGATGACTTTAGCTGCCGTATTACTTTCACTAGCAATTGGAATCCCACTTGGAATCTGGGCTGGTCTCTCTGATCGGGTATTAAAAATACTGACTCCATTTTTAGATTTAGCGCAGATATTGCCCACACTTGTTTATATGGCACCTATTGCTCTGGTATTTATGATTGGTGCGGCTTCAGCAACTATTGCAACGATGATTTATGCAATTCCTATTTGTATTCGCATTACTTCACATGCAATTAGAAACCTCAACCAGTCACCTGTTGAAGCCTCAGAATCAATGGGTTCGACTCGAAAGCAAACGTTGACCAAAGTTCAAATACCAATGGCAAAACAGATGATCGTTCTTGGTATTAATCAAACCGTTATGGCAGCCGTTTCATTTGTCGTTGTTGCCGCTTTGATTGGTGCACCCGGGCTTGGTAAGCCTGTCATCGAAGCTCTCATTATTAGAAACGTTGGCCAAGGCTTCGTTGCCGGGTTTGCAGTTGTATTTCTTGCGATTTTGTTGGACCGAAGCACAAGTGCTGCTGCAAAGCGCCAAGAGTCATTCGTTCCACCAACTGAAGCGCAAATTAAGCGCAAGCGAATAACGTTAATGGTGTCGGCAGTTGCAGCGATAACGTCTGTATTTCTCTCGCGCACAATGCTGTGGGCCGCGGTGTGGCCTAAGGAGATTACGATTGCCCCACAAGTGGAAAAGGTAACGAATAATTCCACGGCCTGGGTATTAGATAACCTTTATATTTTCACGGTTGGATTTAAGGATTTAATTTCCTATTCAATTCTTAATCCTCTAGAGACACAACTATCTGGTTCGCCCTGGTATGTAACGGTTGCAATGATTGTTGCACTTGCTTTAATCAT
>WLHW01000004.1 GCA_009702525.1 Actinomycetota bacterium | reverse complement strand
GCGATGTCTTTAGCTTTATATCGTAAGTATCGCCCCTCTGTATTTGCCGACGTAATTGGTCAAGAACATGTCACCGTTCCATTATCAAATGCTTTAACTGGTGATCGCACACACCATGCATATTTATTTTCAGGTCCACGCGGTTGTGGAAAAACATCAAGTGCGCGAATTATGGCGCGCTCGCTGAACTGCGAAAAAGGACCAACACCAAATCCATGTGGCGAGTGTCAATCATGTAAAGACTTAGTAGCAAATGGTCCGGGTTCATTAGATGTTATTGAACTCGATGCTGCCACACATGGCTTAGTAGATGATGCACGCGATCTTCGCGACAAAGCTTTCTTTGCACCAGTACAAGGACGTTACAAGATTTATATTATCGATGAGGCCCACCAACTTGGACCAGGCGCAGCTAACGCGTTATTAAAAGTTGTTGAAGAGCCACCTCCACACGTAATCTTTATTTTTGCTACAACCGAACCAGATAAGTTAATCGCAACTATTCGTTCGCGTACTCATCATTACCCATTTCGTTTAGTTCCTCCAGGAATTCTTGCTGCCCACCTTGAAAAGATTTGTAACTCAGAAGGTGTCAGCGTTGCTAAAGGCGTTATTCCACTAGTTGTTCGTGCATCTGGTGGCTCTGTTCGCGACGCACTATCAGTGCTTGGACAGTTGCTAGCTGGTGCCGGAGATGACGGAGTTAGTTATGATATCGCGATTCAACTACTAGGTTTTACAGATGGCGCTTTATTAGATGATGCAATCGATGCCATTGCTGCCCATGATGGTGCGACTTTGTTTAAGACAATCGATCGAGTTATCGAATCTGGTCATGACCCTCGCCGATTTACTGCCGACATGTTGGAACGCATTCGCGATTTAATGATTGTCGATGCACTCAAAGACACATCCGTTAACTCTATTTTGCGCGATATGCCCGATGATCAGATGGAGCGAATGCGCAATCAAGCATCTCGAATCGGTAGCGCCAACCTTTCTAGAGCTGCAGATATTGCCGCCGAAGGGCTTACTCAGATGCGTGGAGCTACTGCGCCACGGTTGATGTTGGAGCTCATTTGTGGCCGAATTCTTCTCCCAATCGGTGATTCCAGTGAGTCAGGAATGTTGTCACGCATCGAGCGGTTAGAGCGCGCAGAGAACCTTGCCCCAATGTCCACCGTTCGCTCTTCAGAGGCTCGCACCGTGGAGCCAAAAGAAAGTACAGGCTCAACTCATGCGACCTCTGAAGTCGCTCACTCCAAAGTTGAGGAAGCGGAACCTGCTGCGAAGAACTCTTCTGTTGCGAAATCAGGTGCATTCGATATCGCAGCCATACGCCGTGCATGGCCCGATGTGATTGAAGATGTTAAGAAACGCCGCCGCCTAACCTGGTCGTTGTTAAGTGCATCTGCTCAAGTATTAGCCGTTGATGACACTGCAATCACGATTGGAATAGTTAATGCAGGTGCACGTGATTCATTTGTTCGATCTGAATCCGATGAGATTTTACGTAAAGCATTTATAGATATCGTTGGAATCGACCGCCGTATTGAATGCGTAGTGGATCCTTCAATCGATACTAATACTCCTGCAGCTCGCGAGACAAGAACGTCAGAAGCTCCAACCGATAAAACTTTATTATCTGGTGCAGCACTCCTTGCTCAAGAACTAGGCGCTAAAGTGATTGAGAAGAATTAATATATGTCAGGAATGTATGAAGGTGCGATTCAAGATTTGATCGATGCTTTAGGTCGATTGCCCGGTATCGGCCCAAAATCTGCACAGCGCATTGCATTCCATATTTTGCAGGCTGAACCCGAAATTGCTGCGGCACTAGTTGATTCAATTCGTACTGTAAAAGAGCGCGTAAAGTTTTGTACTACTTGCGGTAATGTGTCAGAAGAAGATATGTGTCGAATTTGCCGTGACCCACGTCGTGAAAACACATCGATATGTGTTGTTGAAGAGAGCAAAGATGTTATTGCAATCGAGCGCACACGCGAATTTCGCGGCAAGTATCACGTTTTAGGTGGAGCAATTTCACCCATCGATGGAATCGGCCCAGAGCAGCTACGCATTCGTGAACTCATGGCACGTTTAAGCGATCCTGAGATTGTCGAAGTTATTTTGGCAACCGATCCCAACCTTGAAGGTGAAGCCACAGCCACATATTTAGCGCGCATGATTAAGCCACTGGATATAAAGGTCTCGCGCTTGGCATCAGGTCTGCCCGTCGGCGGAGATTTGGAATATGCCGATGAAGTTACCCTTGGCCGGGCCTTTGAGGGCCGCCGAAACGTTTAATCCCACTATGTGGTACGTGTATCGTCTCATATAGTAAGAATTTCGGAAAATTGGTTAGCGCCATACCTTTTTATGCGCCACCATTAATGCATGGGACTGATTGTTCAGAAGTACGGCGGCTCTTCTGTAGCCGATGCCGAGGGAATGAAGCGCGTAGCTAATCGAATAGTGGCGGCAAAGCGCGATGGAAATCAGGTCGTTGTGGTGGTTTCGGCCATGGGAGATACGACCGATGAGTTGATCGATTTAGCAAAACAAATCACTCCGATTCCATCAGGACGCGAACTAGATATGTTGTTAACGGCCGGCGAACGAATTTCGATGGCCTTACTTGCAATGGCAATTACAAATTTGGGACACGAGGCGCGATCTTTTACTGGCAGCCAAGCTGGCGTGATTACAACATCGGCACATGGACGTGCACGAATTATTGACGTAACACCAGGGCGTATTCAAGAGGCGCTTAAAGAAGGCGCAATTGCAATCGTTGCAGGTTTTCAGGGAATCTCTCAAGATACTAAAGATGTTACAACCCTTGGACGTGGCGGAAGCGATACAACTGCAGTTGCATTAGCCGCAGCACTCGAAGCAGATGTGTGTGAGATTTATACCGATGTAGATGGTGTCTTCAGCGCAGACCCTCGAGTAGTGCCAGCTGCGCGCAAATTAAAAACAGTTACATATGATGAAATGTTAGAGCTAGCAGCAAGTGGTGCAAAAGTTTTACATTTGCGATGCGTCGAATATGCACGTCGCTATGACTTACCAATTCACGTACGTTCATCTTTTTCTACCAACGAAGGAACATGGGTGGTTAAAGATCATCCAGAAGGAGCAGACATGGAACAAGCAATCATCTCAGGAATCGCCCACGATAAGAGTGAAGCGAAGATAACTATCGTCGGAGTACCTGACCGCACAGGTGTTGCTGCACGTATTTTCCAAGCAATTGCCGATGCCGACATTAACATCGACATGATTGTTCAAAACGTTTCTGCAGCAGCAACTGGTCTTACGGATATTTCTTTCACTTTACCAAAAGCCGAAGGTGTTGATGCCACTGCAATTTTGCAGAAGCTACAAGGCGAAGTTGGTTTTGCTTCGATTCAATACGATGATCAAATCGGAAAACTTTCACTCGTAGGCGCGGGTATGCGCTCACATCCAGGCGTAACCGCTACTTTCTTTGGGGCACTATCTGAAGCTGGAGTAAATATCGAGATGATCTCGACCTCTGAAATCCGCATCTCTATTATCTGCCGCCAGGCTGATTTAGAGCGCGGGGCAAAGGCGGCCCATACTGCTTTTCAGCTCGATGCCGATAACAACGAGGCCCTTGTCTATGGAGGCACTGGCCGATGAAAAAACCATCGTTAGCGGTTGTTGGTGCAACCGGGGCAGTTGGAACCGTCATGCTCAGTATTTTGTCTGAGCGCAAAGATGTGTGGGGAGAGATTCGCTTAATCGCTTCAGCACGTAGTGCCGGAAAGAAACTGATGTGCCGTGGCCAAGAACTCACCGTTGTTGCGCTGTCACCAGAGGCCTTTGATGGCATCGATGTTGCAATGTTTGATGTGCCTGATGAAATCTCTGCCGAGTGGGCACCGATTGCTGCAGCACGTGGTGCAGTAGTAGTTGATAACTCAGGAGCATTTCGTATGGACGCAGATGTTCCACTGATTGTTCCCGAAGTTAACCCACAGGAGATTAAAAATCGACCTAAAGGAATTATTTCAAATCCAAACTGCACAACATTGTCAATGATTGTTGCACTCGGTGCGTTGCATCGTGATTACGATTTACAGGAATTAGTGGTCTCTTCTTATCAAGCCGCATCAGGTGCTGGCCAATCTGGTATTGATAGTTTGCGTGAACAAATAAAGCAAGTAGCAGGAACGGATGCAGGAACTGTTGCAGGAGATTCACGCGCATACATTACGGACAATGGTCCATTCCCAGCGCCGCTCGCACTGAACGTAGTTCCTTGGGCAGGTTCACTTAAAGCAGATGGATACTCTTCGGAAGAGCTCAAAGTTCGCAATGAATCACGAAAAATTTTAGGTCTTCCACATCTTAAAGTTTCGGCAACATGTGTTCGTGTACCTGTAATTACTACACACTCATTAACTGTGCATGCAGTTTTTGCTAAAGAGCCTTCACGAAAAGGTGCGCAAGATATCCTTGAAAATGCTGCCGGCGTGAAGTTGGTCGATGATCCAGAAAATCATAAGTTTCCAACCCCAGCTGATGTAGTCGGCACAGATCCAACATGGGTAGGCCGGGTTCGAAAGAGTATCGATGACCCAATGGCCTTAGATATGTTTGTTTGTGGAGATAATTTGCGTAAAGGAGCAGCGTTAAACACTGCTCAAATCGCTGAACTACTAGCAGTAGAGTTCACGTCATGAGCATTAAAGAGCAGTTACGACTTGATTTAACCGAGGCTATTCGCGGCAGAGATGAACTTGTCTCTGGAACTATCCGCATGGTTCTTAGCGCCATTACAAATGAAGAGGTCGCGGGCAAAGAGGCACGCGTACTCAGTGATGATGAAGTTATTACTGTGTTGTCCCGTGAAGCTAAGAAGCGTCGCGAAGCGTCAGAAGCATTTGAAACCGCTGGCCGCGCTGATAAAGCCGCGCTTGAAAAGGCCGAAGGTGAAGTAATTGCTAAGTATCTTCCAGCTCAACTGAGCGCCGATGACATCAAGGCGATGATCGCTACTGCCATCGCATCAACTGGCGCAGCTGGGCCAAGTGATATGGGCAAAGTTATGGGTGCGATTAAACCTTTAATCGCCGGTAAGGCCGATGGTTCCGTAGTGTCCACTTTAGTAAAGGAAGCGTTAAATAAATGAAATTTGAATATGCCACTGTTCCGCTACTTTCACATGCAACTAAGCAGATTTTGGACACATGGGGCTCTGACGGTTGGGAGCTCGTTCAAGTTATTCCAGCACCAGGAACTGGCGAACAACTTGTTGCTTATATGAAAAGAGAAATCAAATGAATCCAATAGATGTTCGTGCAAAACTTGCAGAACTAGGTCTTGAACTTCCAATTGCTGCAAAGCCAGTTGCTGCCTATGTTCCAGCGATTCGTACAGGCAACATTGTCTTTACTGCAGGTCAACTTCCACTCGTTAATGGTGAAATGGTTGGAGTTGGAAAAGTCGATGGCGAGATAACTCCTGAGCGTGCAAAAGAGCTAGCTCAGCTTTGCGCACTTAACGCACTTGCTGCAGTCGAGACTGTTGCCGACGTAAACAAGATTACAAAAATTGTTCGTGTGGTTGGTTATGTCAATGGAGTATCTGGCTATATCAATGCACCGTTCGTTGTAAATGGCGCCAGTGAACTGTTTTTAGCGATCTGGGGCGATGGAGCTAAACACGCTCGCAGCGCCGTTGGTATTGCAGAGCTTCCACTGAATTCACCAGTAGAGATTGAGCTAACGGTCGAAATTACCGACTAAAACCACTTATAACTGAAGTTGTAACTTAACGCGGAACCTCTCACAACTTAGTGTGACTGTTGGGCTCGATCATTTACCGCGCTTTGATAAACGTTCAAAGTCAGTAATTAATACCGCACGGCCATCCAGCTTTAACCAACCTCGACCAGCGAAATCTGCCAAGGCTTTGTTTACCGTTTCACGAGAAGCACCGACTAGCTGTGCAAGCTCTTCCTGTGTTAAGTCATGGTGAACATAGAGACCTTCAGGAGTTTGTTTTCCAAAACGCTCACCAAGATCGATTAATGCTTTTGCTACGCGACCTGGAACATCAGAGAAGACTAAATCTCCAACAGCTTCATTTGTGCGACGTAGACGTTGAGCCAAACGTTCTAATAAGTGAAGAGCTACAGCAGGGTTTACCGATAACCATGGAATTAACTCCTTATGGCCAAGACTTAACAGTTTGGCATCGGTGACTGCAGTAGCAGTTGATGTTCGTGGGCCTGGATCAAAAAGACTCAGTTCACCAAACATTTCACCGGGACCGAGAATCGAGAGTAGGTTTTCGCGACCATCACCACTAGAAGTTCCGAGCTTAAGCTTTCCTTCAACGATTACGTAGAGATGATCGCCATCATCGCCTTCAGCAAAAAGGACACTTCCCTTTGAAATCTTTACTGGGCCCATCGAAGCGCGCAAAGAGGCGGCGGCATCATCGTCGAGGGCAGTAAAAAGTGGAGCTTTACGGAAGACATCGTCTTGGAGGGTCACGAGGAGTACTTTATCCCCATGCCCGCCGATAAAGAAAGTCAGAAAGCGGCCCGTGCTATGTACCGAGTTCTCACAAAAACCTACCCAGACGTACGCTGCGAATTAGATTTTTCGAATCCACTTGAGTTAATTATTGCCACAGTTCTCAGTGCCCAGTGCACAGATAAGAGAGTTAACACTGTAACCCCAGCTCTCTTTAAGAAGTATAAGAACGTAAAGGCCTTCGCGCGTGCGGATATTCACGATATAGAGCATCGAATCTTCTCGACTGGTTTTTATCACAGCAAAGCCCGTCATATTAAGGGCTTAGCGAATAAAATACTGATTGATTTCCAAGGAGAAGTACCTTCAACCCTCGACGAGTTAATTACTTTGCCAGGTGTAGGACGTAAGACTGCAAATGTTGTTTTAGGACATGCATTTGATATTCCTGGAATCACAGTTGACACACACTTTGGTCGCTTGTCTCGCCGATTTGGTTGGACCGTAGAAAAAGATCCAGTAAAAGTTGAACATATTGTTGGTGAGTTAATTCCGCAAGCCGAGTGGACCAATCTTTCACAACGAATGATTTGGCATGGCCGCCGCATTTGTCATTCGCGTAAACCTGCTTGTGGCATATGCCCAATGGCTAAGTTATGCCCCAGTGTTGGAATAGGCGAAATGGATATCGAGAAAGCTAAACTACTTCTAAAGACAGATGAGGATTTTAGATGAAAAGAATTGCTGTGTTAGCTATAACTCTGTTGCTAACTAGTTGTTCATCATCAACAAAAGATGTTGCAGGAGATTTAGTCTCTTGTTCAACCCTGCAAAGTCAAAGCGTTGCTAAACCAATTGCGCTTGGCTGTTTAGATGGAAGTCCGGGTGCTCCAGTAAATGCATTACAAGGCCCAATAATTATTAATGTGTGGGGTTCATGGTGCGGTCCATGTAAGCAGGAGCTTCCAATTTTTAGATCTTTTTATAGTAAGAGTAAAGAGAAAGTTCAGTTGGTCGGTGTCGACGTAGAGGAGTCCTCGATAAAAGCGGGACAGAGCTTTGTTCTAAAGAATGGAATAACGTGGCCTAATCTCTATGACGCCGATGGAGCTTCACGAGAGTATTTTGGAATGGGAGTTCCAGTCACGTGGTTTATTAGCGCAGACGGAACTGTGGCCTACAAGCACATAGGCGTGTTTAAGAATGAAATAGAACTAATTTCACTCACCTCTAAATATCTTGGAGTGAAGCTTTAATCCTCATCCTTGGCACTTTGAAGTCCCTCTGAAATCAACTTCATCACATTTGGATCGGCCAATGTTGTGGCATCTCCAACTACACGATCTTCAGCAACATCACGCAGTAATCTACGCATAATTTTGCCACTTCGAGTTTTAGGCAGTTCATTGACTATCAAAATCTGACGCGGTTTAGCAATTGCACCAATCTCTTTCGCAACATGGTTACGAAGTTGGATATTGAGTTCTTCACCATTTGCATGTGCAATACCTCCACGCAAAATAACAAAGGCCACAATTCCTTGACCTGTCATTGCATCAGCGGCACCGACTACAGCTGCTTCTGCAACGGCTTCATGGGAAACTAGCGCTGACTCAACTTCGGTAGTTGAAATGCGGTGACCAGAAACATTCATTACGTCATCAACGCGACCCAATAACCAAATTGAACCTTCATCATCTAACTTTGCGCCATCTCCTGCAAAGTAAATATCTTTAAAGCGTGACCAATACGTCTCTTTGTAACGCTCATCTTCACCCCACACACCGCGAAGCATTGACGGCCATGGTTGATCAAGAATCAAATAACCGCCGTGACCATCACCGACGGGTTTTCCAGAGTCATCGACAACCTGCGTACTGATTCCAGGAATTGAGCGCATTGCAGATCCTGGTTTAGTTGCAGTGACGCCAGGAAGTGGAGAAATCATGATGGCGCCGGTTTCGGTTTGCCACCACGTATCAACGATTGGGCATCGGCTTCCACCAATTATTTCTCGGTACCACATCCATGCTTCAGGGTTGATTGGTTCGCCAACGCTTCCAAGCAAACGAAGTGTTTCCAAGTTATGTGCCTGTGGGAATTCATCGCCCCACTTCATCCATGTACGAATCAAAGTTGGAGCGGTATACAAAATCGTGACTCCGTACTTTTCAACGAGCTCAAAAATACGGCCTTTATGAGGGGTATCTGGGGTTCCTTCATACATAACCTGCGTTGAACCATTAATTAGCGGCCCATAAACAACATAGCTATGTCCTGTAATCCAACCAACATCGGCCGTGCACCAGTAAACATCGGTTTCGGGCTTGATATCAAAGACAACCTTGTGGGTATAGGCAACCTGCGTTAAATAGCCACCCGTTGTGTGAAAAATACCTTTGGGCTTAGCGGTAGTCCCTGATGTGTACAAAATAAATAATGGATGTTCGGCATCAAAGCTTTCGGCGACATGCTCTTCAGATTGGCGGCCAACAATGTCATGCCACCAAATATCACGATCAGTCCAAGCTGTTTCTTGTTTAGTGCGTTGAACAACTAATACTTTTTCTACATTATGTTGGCCTTTGAGAGCGTCATCAACGGCAGGCTTAAGAGCAAAAGCTGCACCTTTTCTAAATCCACCATCTGCAGTGATAACTAACTTTGCATCAGCATCTTGAATACGAGACAACAGTGCATCAGCAGAAAATCCACCGAAGACAACCGAGTGTGGTGCACCAATGCGCGCACACGCCAACATGGCAATTGCCGCTTCAGGAATCATCGGCATATAAATTGCAACACGATCACCGGCCTTGATTCCAATTTCTATTAATGCATTTGCCGCTTTTTTAACTTCGGTCAAAAGTGCGGCGTACGTAATTGTTTGCGTATCACCAGGTTCACCTTCAAAATGAAAAGCGACTCGGTCTCCTCGACCTTCTGCAACGTGACGATCAAGTGCGTTGACCGATGCATTTAATTTTCCGTCTACAAACCATTTGACGTATGGAGGTTGCCAATCTAAAACCTGGCTCCACGGTTTGTCCCAGACGAGTGCTTTAGCTTGAAGCTCCCAAAATGCCAGTCGATCCTTATTGGCATGCGAATACTCATCGGCTTGCGCATTTGCCTGCGCAGCAAACTCAGGACTCGGTGAGAAGTGGCGTTCTTCGCTTAATAAGTTCTCTAATGACTCTTGGCTCATAACGAGTGAGATTACCCGTTTGTCATTGTTATCAACAGAGTGTGGGGCGTGGTCTTTCTCATTCCGCACGCTCAACCAAAATGCGCAGCACCCAACGAAAGGAGTCATATGAGTATTGCAACTTTCATCCTGCTTTTTCTAAAGCTGCTGAGCAACCCCACACTGGTCGCAGCCCTTGCCCGCTTTTTGAGCAACGCCTTGAAGAGCTTCATGTAGGAGCGAGTAGCCCCCAAGGGCACGCCTTGGGGGCTTTTTCGTGCCGCTTTTGTGCGCAAGGGCGGGTAAGTGAGAGGATTGGCCGTAAGCCTCTAGATGGTTCAACGAAGCGCTCTCCTAGAGTTTTACACCAGAGCCAATAGGAGCAGACCGTGCCAATTGCAACCCCTGAAATTTATGTTGACATGTTGGATCGCGCCAAGAAAGGCGCCTTTGCTTATCCAGCGATTAACGTTTCTTCATCTCAAACTATCACTGCAGCTATTCGTGGTTTCGCCGAAGCTGAGTCAGATGGAATCATTCAATTTTCATGGGGCGGGGCTGAATACGCGTCGGGCTCAACTGTAAAAAAGATGGTTGATGGCGCAGTTGCGCTCGCCGAATACGCGCATGTAGTTGCAAAAAACTACAACGTCAACATCGGAATTCACACCGATCACTGCCCAGCTGAAAAGTTAGATGGTTTCATGCGCCCACTTTTAGCATTTGGCGCTGAACGTATTGCATCCGGTAAAGCACCACTCTTTAACTCACATATGTGGGATGGCTCAGCCGTCTCCATGACTGAGAATATGAAAGTTGCAAAAGAGATGTTAGATATGTCAATTGCTGCTCGAACAATTCTTGAGATTGAAATCGGAGTTGTTGGTGGCGAAGAAGATGGCATTGAAGCAAAACATGACGCCAAACTTTATTCACACCCAGAAGATGCATTACTGACAATTGAAACCCTTGGAACCGATGCGCGTTACTTAGTAGCAGCGACTTTCGGAAACGTTCACGGTGTATATAAGCCAGGCAATGTTGTCTTACAACCAAAAATCTTGGCAACTCTGCAAGAAGCAGTGTCGAAGAAGTTGGGTCTACCCGCCGGAAGTAAGCCAATGGACCTTGTTTTTCATGGTGGTTCAGGTTCATTGCTCTCAGAGATCCGCGAATCACTTGATTACGGTGTAATTAAGATGAATATCGATACCGATACTCAGTATGCCTTTACCCGTCCAGTTGTTGATCACATGCTCAAGAACTATGACGGCGTGTTAAAAATCGACGGCGAAGTTGGAAACAAAAAGAGTTATGACCCACGCGCGTGGGGTAAGGCCGCTGAAGCCGGAATGGCCGCACGCGTTGTACAAGGTTGTGAAGATCTTCGCTCTATCGGCACTTCATCACTCAAGTAATTTCTAACTAATCGGAGAGGCTTTATCAATGCCTGCACTTGTTTTGCTCGGCGCCCAATGGGGCGATGAAGGCAAAGGTAAAGCTACCGATTTATTGGGTGACCGCGTCGATTATGTTGTTCGCTACCAAGGTGGCAATAACGCTGGGCATACAGTGGTTATTGGTGATCAAAAGTACGCACTTCATTTACTGCCATCAGGAATTCTTTCTCCAAATGTTGTTCCCGTTATTGGTAATGGTGTTGTTATTGACCCAGGCGTGTTGCTTGAAGAGATCAAAGGTTTAACCGAGCGTGGAATTGATTGCAGCAAGTTAGTTATTTCAACTAACGCACATTTGATTACGCCCTATCACCGCACAATCGATAAAGTTTCAGAGCGCTTCTTGGGTAAATCTAAAATCGGTACAACTGGCCGTGGAATCGGACCAGCCTATGCTGACAAAATTAACCGTATCGGAATACGCGTTCAAGATTTATTTGATCCATCCATCCTGCGCCAAAAGATTGAAAGCGCGCTTCGAGATAAAAACCAAGTACTTATTAAGGTTTTCAACCGTAAAAACATCGAAGTTGAAGAGGTTCTAGAGGAGTATTTAGCTTACGCAGAAATTCTCCGACCATATGTTGCCGATACAGTTTTACTTCTAGATGAGGCGCTTAAGGCAGGCAAACGTGTTCTTCTTGAGGGATCTCAGGGAACGCTGCTGGATGTAGATCATGGAACATACCCATTCGTAACATCAAGTAATCCAACTGCAGGTGGTGCATGTACCGGTAGCGGAATCGGGCCCACCAAAATAGATCGTGTTATTGGAATTGTTAAGGCGTATACAACACGTGTTGGAAGCGGTCCTTTTCCGACTGAACTCTTTGATGAAGATGGTGAAGCTCTTCGCCGCATCGGTGGAGAGATCGGTGTAACAACTGGTCGCGCACGACGTTGCGGCTGGTATGACGCGCCTATTGCACGCTATGCAGTTCGAGTTAACGGCTTGACTGACTTCTTCTTAACCAAGCTAGATGTGTTAACTGGTTGGGAAAAAATTCCAGTATGTGTTGCTTATGAAATCGATGGCAAGCGCGTGGAAGAACTTCCTGCATCGCAATCAGATTTTCACCATGCCATACCAATTTACGAATACCTTCAAGGCTGGACTGAAGATATTACAGAGGCAAGAAAAATAAGTGATCTTCCAAAGGCCGCGCAAGATTACGTTGCATTCTTGGAGAAGATTTCAGGTGCGCCAATGAGTGCAATTGGTGTCGGGCCAGGTCGAAATCAAACAATCGTTGTAAAGGATTTCATCTAAAACATGAGAATCCTCCTAGTCGGAAGCGGCGGTCGCGAACACGCTTTAGCACTAGGACTACATGCAGATTCTGCGTGCACAGCCCTACATGTGGCACCGGGTAATCCAGGCATTGCGGAGTTTGCACAGTGTCATCCGATAGATATATCCAACAATGCAGAAATCGTTGCCCTGGCGCAGAAAATCGATGCAGAATTAGTTGTTATCGGTCCTGAAGGACCACTAGTTAATGGCGTAGCCGATGATTTACGCAGATTGAAGATTGCAGTATTTGGACCTTCTAAAGCCGCTGCGCAACTTGAAGGATCGAAGACATTTGCAAAAGAGGTTATGGCAGATGCTGGCGTGCCAACTGCCCATAGCTTTACTTGTTCTACTCTTGAAGAGTATGAAAAAGCTCTTGATGTATTTGGTGCTCCATATGTAGTTAAAGATGATGGTTTAGCTGGCGGAAAAGGCGTAGTAGTTACACAAGATCGTAAAGAGGCGTTAGACCACGCCATCGCCTGCAAACGTGTTGTTATTGAGGAGTATTTAAATGGGCCAGAAGTTTCTCTGTTTGGAATAAGCGATGGAACATCCATTCTTGCTATGCAACCTGCACAAGACTTTAAACGTGCTAGAGATAATGACAAAGGTTTAAACACGGGGGGAATGGGCGCGTACTCACCACTACCGTGGGCGCCATCAGACATTATTGAAGATACACATACGCAAGTACTTGCGCCGATGATTGCAGAGATGAATGCGCGAGGAACTCCATTTGTTGGACTTCTATATGCAGGCTTGGCACTGACAGATCATGGAACTAGAGTTATTGAATTCAATGTTCGCTTTGGAGATCCTGAGACCCAAGTATTAATCCCATTGCTTAAGACTCCACTCGCGACGCTTTTGTTTAAAGCTGCAACTGCTGGACTAGCCGATGAAGTTTTAGAGTGGAAAGAAGATTCTGCTGTAACGGTTGTTCTCGCTGCCGAAGGCTATCCATCTGCACCGAAGAGCGGTGGCGTAATTTCAACCTTGCCTTCAATACAAGATGTTCAGATTTTTCATGCAGGTACTGCGCGAACCGATGAGGGTTTGATTGCAAGTGGTGGTCGAGTTCTTACTGTCACCGGAATCGGCTCAGATTTAACTGAAGCTAGAAATCGGGCGTATAGGGCAATTAGCCAGATCTCTCTGCCGGGCTCCTTTTATCGCAGTGATATTGCCTTTAACGCGTCAGTGGCAGAGAAGGGCAATTAAATGACAGATAATTCACCTGTGAGCCTGATAGCGGATAGATATGCATCTGCAGCAATGCGGAAGATTTTCGCGCCGCAGGAAAAGATTATTTTAGAACGCCGCTTATGGATATCGGTTATGCGCAATCAATCGGCGTTAGGGCACGTAATTTCAGAGTCAGTCATACACGATTACGAGAAAGTGATCTCTATTGTAGATCTTGCATCTATAGATGCTCGCGAAAAACAGACACGGCACGATGTCAAAGCCCGTATTGAAGAGTTCAATGCTTTAGCTGGCCATGAAGCAATCCATGCCGGCATGACTAGCCGTGATTTAACTGAAAATATCGAGGCGCTACAGATAAGAAATGGATTAGATGTTGTCCATGACAAAGTTGTAACTCTCCTTGCCCGATTAGGCGAACGCGCTGCGCAGTATGCAGATCAGCCAATTGCAGGACGCTCACATAATGTTCCTGCACAGGTAACGACGCTAGGAAAACGTTTTGCTTCGGCAGCCGAAGAGCTCCTTTTCGCATATGAGCGATTAGTATCTTTACAAGATCGATACCCCATGCGCGGGATTAAAGGGCCAGTAGGAACTGCCCAAGATTCAATCGATTTGTTATTGTCGTCTGATTCGCATAAGGCTTTGGAGTTAGCAATTGCTAATGAACTTGGCTTCAATCGCGTTTTAGATTCAACCGGACAAATTTATCCGCGCTCCTTTGATTATGATGTTGTAACAACACTTGTTCAACTAGCATCCGCACCATCTTCATTAGCAACCTCGATTCGATTAATGGCTGGAGCTGAGTTAGTAACTGAAGGTTTTAAGGCTGGACAAGTTGGCAGTAGCGCGATGCCACACAAGATGAATACTCGTTCATGCGAACGGGTAAATGGTTTATCTGTTGTGTTACGTGGCTACGCTTCAATGGTCAGCGAACTTGTTGGCGACCAGTGGAATGAAGGCGATGTTTCATGCAGCGTCGTGCGACGTGTTGCACTCCCTGATGCTTTTTATGCAATCGATGGATTATTAGAGACCATGCTGACCGTGCTCGATGAATTTGGCGCATTCCCTGCGGTAATAGCTGCAGAATTAGAGCGTTATCTGCCTTTCTTGGCAACCACCAAGATATTAATGGCCGCCGTTAAAGCTGGAATCGGTCGAGAAGTAGCTCATGAGATTATTAAAAAGCATGCAGTTAAAGCTGCACTTGGAATGCGTGAAGGTAAAGCGAACACCCTTCTGGACGACCTTGCCAATGACCAAGGCTTACCTCTTGATCGAAGTGCACTAGACGGATTAATTAGTACACCACTTGAATTTTCTGGCGATGCTCGCCAACAAGTTGCTCGAGTTGTTAGTCGCATCGACGCGATTACATCCGCGCACCCTGCAGCAGTGCAGTACAAGCCCGGCTCTATTCGGTGAGCGGATTCGGTCTTGCCGGTCCACCACCGGCAGCAAAGATTCCCGGGTGGACCCATGTGCGTACCGGAAAAGTTCGCGACCTTTATTCAAATGATAATAATGAAATTTTATTGGTGGCATCCGATCGAGTATCGGCCTTTGATTGGGTAATGCCGACCGTGATTCCAAATAAAGGCGCAGTACTGACACAACTCTCACTTTTTTGGTTTGAATTACTTGAAGATATTATTCCTAGTCATGTGATTTCATTCGAAGTTCCCAAAATAGTTGAAGATCGTGCTGTCATTGTGCAGCCATTACAGATGTTTGATATTGAATGTGTAGCTCGAGGATATTTAACTGGTAGCGGTTGGAGTGAGTACCAAAGTAATGGAACCGTATGTGGAAATTCTTTACCTTCTGGATTACTAGACGGTTCAAAACTTCCAACAACAATCTTTACTCCAGCAACAAAGGCTGCAGTTGGTGATCATGATATTAATATTGATTTTGAAACTACAGTCCAGTCGATTGGTGCCGACGATGCAACAGCACTTAAAGATCTGACTACTCGCCTTTACAACACTGCCGCTGATTTTGCCCAAGAGCGTGGAATTATTCTGGCCGATACAAAGTTTGAATTTGGCAGAAATGCCCAAGGTGAAATTATCTTGGGGGATGAGGCTCTCACCCCTGATTCATCTAGGTTTTGGGAGCTTTCAGCCTGGTTACCAGGTGGCGCGCAGGCCTCATTTGATAAGCAGTTCTTACGTGACTATCTGGTTTCCAGTGGATGGGATAGAAATAGCCCACCCCCAGAGATTCCAGAAGAGATAGTAGAAAAGACATCGCTTCGATACGAGGAAGCTTTTTATCGTTTAACTGGCAGCAAGTTCTAATACAGGGAGAATAAGACCATGGCAAAGATCGTTGTAGACGTAATGTTGAAGCCTGAAATTCTTGACCCGCAAGGAAATGCCGTTGCATCTGCGCTGCCACGTTTAGGTTTTACTTTTGCCACATCAGTGCGTCAAGGAAAACGATTTGAAATAGAAGTTGTAGGTGATCCAACCTCAGAACAGTTAGCCGAAGTAGAAAAAGCTGCTGAAGTCTTGCTCTCTAACCCAGTAATCGAAAACTATGTTGTAAGAGTTGAAAAATAATGCGCGTTGGAGTCATAACTTTTCCAGGTACGTTGGATGACCGTGATGCAGCTCGGGCGGTTATTGCTGGAGGTGCCGAAGCTGTTGCTTTGTGGCACGCCGATGCAGATTTAAAAAACGTTGATGCAGTTATCTTGCCTGGGGGTTTTTCCTATGGTGACTATTTGAGATGTGGTGCAATCTCACGCTTTGCACCTGTCATGAAGTTAGTCATTGAAGCTGCAGGAAAAGGTATGCCTGTTTTAGGAATCTGTAATGGGTTTCAAGTTTTGTGCGAGTCACATCTATTACCAGGTGCGCTCACCAGGAACTCTGACCTTCACTTCTTATGCCGTGATCAAGAGATTGAGATTACTAATACCCAGACCGCCTGGACTTCATCGTATTCAGTTGGGCAAAAGATTGTTATCCCATTAAAAAATGGTGAAGGCTCTTTTCAATGTGATGATGAAACATTGGCCCAACTAGAAGGCGAAGGACGTGTTATTGCGAGGTATGTTGGTCAAAACCCCAACGGATCCCGTAATTTAATCGCAGGCATTTCAAATGCGCGTGGAAATGTTGTCGGCCTTATGCCGCACCCAGAGCACGCTATTGACGCTTTAACTGGCCCAACAGCTGAAGGCCTTGGCTTTTTCACTTCGATATTGAATGCCATGGTGAAGTAGTGGCACTTGATACCGTTGCAATCGCTCAAACGACACCCGATGACATCCAACCCTTTGCTCAACTTGGGTTGAAAGCCGATGAGTACGCCCGAATAAAAGAGATCTTGGGCCGCCGCCCAACATCTTCTGAACTAGCAATGTATTCAGTTATGTGGTCTGAGCACTGTTCGTACAAATCATCAAAAGTTCATTTAAAACAGTTTGGTGATAAAGCACCAAAGTCAGATGCACTTTTAGTGGGCATCGGTGAAAATGCAGGTGTTGTCGATGTTGGACAAGGTTATGCCGTAACTTTCAAAATTGAGTCGCACAATCACCCATCTTTTGTGGAACCGTATCAAGGCGCAGCAACCGGCGTCGGTGGAATCGTTCGCGATATTTTAACAATGGGCGCACGACCTGTTGCGGTAATGGATCCACTTCGATTTGGTCCAGCCGATGCACCTGATACACGTCGAGTATTGCCGGGCATAGTTGCAGGTGTTGGCGGTTATGGAAACTGCTTGGGTTTACCAAATATTGGTGGAGAAGTTATTTTTGATGAAACGTATGCAGGTAATCCTTTAGTAAATGCATTGTGTATTGGCGTGATGAAGCACAGTGATATTAAGTTAGCTAAAGCGGCAGGTGCCGGCAATTTAGTTGTTTTGTATGGTGCCAAAACTGGCGGCGATGGAATCGGCGGAGTATCCGTACTCGCCTCTGAAACTTTTGGTTCAGGCGGATCAACTAAACGTCCTAGTGTTCAAGTAGGAGATCCATTTGTAGAGAAAGTACTCATTGAATGCTCACTTGAAATCTTTGCAGAAGATTTGGTTGTTGGAATTCAAGACTTAGGTGGAGCCGGACTTTCATGTGCCACTAGCGAACTTGCTTCAGGGGGCAGTGGAGGCATGAAAGTGGCGCTAGATAAGGTTCCTTTGCGTGACCCATCGCTTTCACCTGAAGAGATTTTGATGTCAGAATCACAAGAGCGCATGTGTGCAATTGTGGAGCCTGAAAAACTTGCGAGATTCTTAGAGATCTGCGCGAAGTGGGATGTCACTGTTACTGCTATTGGTGAAGTTACCGATGGCGATCGCTTAATAATCACATGGAATGATCAAGTAATTGTTAATGTTCCTCCGCGCACTGTTGCTCATGAAGGACCGGTATATAACCGACCAATGGCACAGCCGGCATATATCGACGACGTAAACTCACAAGTTGTCCAACTTCCAATCCCGAGCAGTGCTGCAGAAATTAGAGCAACTGTGTTGCAATTAGCTGGAACTCCTAACTTGGCAGATAAGTCTTGGGTTACCTCGCAATATGATAAATATGTTCAGGGCAACACAATTCAATCACAGCCAGATGATTCAGGAATGATTCGAATAGATGAGAAAACGCATTTAGGTGTAGCGATTTCAACGGATGCAAATGCCAACTGGTCATACTTGAATCCATACCAAGGTGCAAAGCTTGCTTTAGCTGAGGCAGCACGAAATATCGCAACTGCAGGTGCGCGACCATTAGCAGTCACCAACTGCCTTAACTTTGGTTCACCTGAAGATCCAGGTGTTATGTGGCAGTTCGCTGAATCAGTGCGCGGGTTGGCCGATGGATGTTTAGAGATGGGCCTGCCAGTTACTGGCGGAAACGTTTCTTTCTACAACCAAACAGGTGCCGTTGCGATTTTGCCAACCCCAGTAATTGGTGTCTTAGGTGTTATCGATGATGTTCGAACTCGAACCCCGATGAGCTTTGATGTTGCTGGCTTAGATCTTTATCTTCTTGGTGATACACATGCCGATCTTGCTGGAAGTGAATGGGCTTTCATGCATGGACAACGAGTAGGTCAATCACCAACTGCTGATTTAGGGCGTGAAATGCGCCTTATAGAGGTACTCCTAGCTGGCAGAGAAGAAAAGATCTTTAGCGCAGCTCATGACTTAAGTCAGGGTGGACTATCTGCTGGACTTACCGAAATGGTTTTGCGCCACTCAGTGGGTGCGACTATTACTCTTGCAGATGTTGGAATCTCTTTATTGAGTGAAAGCCCAGGACGCGTCATTGTTGCTATAGAGGCAAGTAAAACAGACGCACTCTCTACTCTTGCAGCTAAGTATCACATAACGCTTTCTAAGCTAGGCACAACTGGTGGTGACTCACTAATAATTAATGACGCTGTGATTTCACTAGCTGAACTTCGTACTGCCCACACTGCGACCTTTCCGAAACTCTTTGGGTGAAGTTGATGCGCGATCCTAAAACTTTAGAACAAGTTAAGAGCACGCTTGCACTCTTGACCGCTAAAGCTCCCGGACGCGCAATCGAAGTTCGCGTACCACCATATGCTGCCGTTCAATGTGGAGATGGTCCACTACATACGCGGGGCACACCTGCGAATGTCGTTGAGATGAATGCCCAGACGTGGCTTGCTCTTGCCGCTGGGGAAATTTTGTGGAGTGAAGCCCTGAATAACGGCGCAATTACCGCTTCAGGTGTACGTGCGGATTTAACACAGTATTTACCACTTAGGATTACTTCATGAGCCGGCGCCCAGATGGATTGTTGAATCACAATATTTTGGATGCAGATAAAGGTCCACAAGATGCGTGTGGAGTTTTCGGTGTATGGGCTCCTGGCGAAGAAGTAGCAAAGTTAACATTTTACGGCTTATATGCACTACAACATCGCGGACAAGAGTCTGCTGGCATTGCAACAAGTGATGGAAAGCGAATCCTTGTTTATAAGGATATGGGCCTTGTATCGCAGGTATTTACCGAAAGTGATTTAGCAACATTGCCGGGAGATTTAGCTATCGGGCACTGTCGTTACAGCACGACTGGATCGAGTACGTGGGTGAATGCCCAACCAACACTGCGCCCAACTAAGTATGGAACACTGGCTTTGGCTCATAACGGCAACTTAACAAATACTGGTGAATTAGCCGAGTTAGTTCAAAAACTTGAACCAACTACCGGTCGCGATCGCGGTGCAACTACTGATACTGAAATTATGACTGCACTGATCTCATTACAAAATGAGAAAAATGTAGAAGCAAGTGCAATTTCAGTCTTGCCACAGCTAGAAGGAGCTTTCTCATTAGTCTTCATGGATGAGCACACGTTGTATGCAGCGCGTGATCGCCATGGTGTGCGCCCTCTAGTGCTCGGCAAACTCGAAACCGGTTGGGTAGTTGCATCCGAGAGTGCAGCCTTAGATATTGTTGGTGCGGCTTTTGTCCGCGAAATTGAAGCTGGAGAGTTCATCGCTATCGATGAAAATGGAGTTCGCTCACAACGTTGGGCAACGGCTGAACCCAAGGGATGTTTATTTGAGTACGTCTATCTTGCTCGTCCAGATACTTTAATTGCTGGTCAAGGAATCCACGTTACTCGAGTTGCAATTGGAGAACGCCTCGCCAAGGAAGCACCGGTAGAAGCAGATTTAGTTATACCCGTTCCTGAATCTGGAACACCCGCGGCGATTGGCTATGCAAAGGGATCTGGAATTCCATTTGGAATTGGATTAGTTAAAAACTCCTATGTTGGACGAACTTTTATTCAACCATCGCAAACAATTCGGCAACTTGGTATTCGGTTAAAACTAAATCCCTTGCGCGAGATTATCGAAGGTAAGCGCATCGTCGTAGTCGATGATTCAATTGTTCGAGGAAATACACAGCGCGCAATTGTTCGAATGCTTCGCGAGGCCGGTGCACGCGAAATTCACGTGCGAATTTCATCGCCACCAGTTAAATGGCCTTGCTATTACGGAATAGATTTTGCAACTAGAGCGGAATTAATTGCTAGTGGCCTAGAGATAGAGGAAATTCGACGCTCCATTGGAGCGGATTCTTTGGGCTACGTCTCGCTAGAAGGTCTGATCGAGGCTACTCAGATTGAGGAAAATAAGCTGTGTTCAGCCTGTTTTACTGGCACATATCCAATTCGCATTCCTGCCGACATGTCGGAAGGCAAGATGCGTCTTGAAATTACGGAAGTACATAGTCACGAATGAGCACGTATAAAGATGCTGGCGTCGATATTGATGCAGGAGATCGCGCCGTTGAATTAATGAAAGCATCGATTGCCAAGACTTCTCGCCCAGAAGTGATGGGAAGTATTGGTGGGTTTGCAGGGCTCTTTGATGCAAGCGCGTTAAAGAGTATGAAAAAACCATTACTTGCTACATCTACAGATGGTGTTGGAACCAAGACTGAGATTGCACGCGCTATGGGTAAGTACGACACTATTGGTGAGGATTTAGTCGCCATGGTTGTTGATGATTTAGTTGTTTGCGGAGCCGAACCATTATTTATGACTGATTACATTGCAGTCGGAAAAGTTTTCCCAGAACGAATTGCTGAGATTGTCGCAGGTATTGCACGTGGTTGCCAAAAAGCAAATACAGCATTGATTGGTGGCGAAACTGCTGAACACCCAGGCCTATTAGATGAAGACGAATTTGATATTGCTGGAGCTGCAACTGGTGTGGTTGATTCAGATAATCAGTTAGGTGCCCATTTAATACAAGATGGAGATGTACTTATTGCAATGCCATCGAGCGGTTTTCACGCAAACGGCTTCTCTCTAGTTCGCCATATTATTAAGAGTAACAATTTAAATTTGCAGTCACATGTAAGTGAGTACGGTAAAACTTCGGGTGAAGTCTTTTTAACCCCAACAGAGATTTATGCACTTGATTGTTTAGCGCTTATTAAATCTATGAAAGGGCAGTTACGTGCCTTTTCGCACATCACCGGGGGAGGAATCGCTGAAAATACTGCGCGAGTAATTCCTGATCACCTATGCGCAACTTATGAGCGCTCAACGTGGTCATTACCGATTGAAATGGAGTTCATGGCATCGATGGGTGGCGTTCCCCAGATTGATATGGAGCGCACGTGGAACTGCGGCATCGGGATGACGGCGATAGTGGCCCCTGAAGCCGCCGACCTAGCGATCGCCTCGTTAGCTGCCCGGGGCATGAAAGCCTGGGTCGCAGGGCGTGTTACTCCCCGTCAGGGCTCGGATTTACGCTCGACTTTGGAAGGCACGTACCGGGCGCGATAGCCTACCCCTCTGAGAATTAGACAGGTAAGGAGGTCGCTTTATGGGTCGCGGCCGAGCAAAAGCAAAGCAAACCAAAGTTGCGCGGGATCTGAAGTACAACGCACAAGATATGGATCTTGATCGCCTCACGAAAGAACTGCATGGCGAAGTTGATACATCAAAAAATAGAGATGATGACGATCCCTTCGCCGAGGGCAATTACATCCCACGTGCGTGAGACCAACTCCTTACGTCGCTTCACTTCGCATCTACGAACCACTGTCAGCATTTGAACCAGTCGACCGTTTACGTTGGCAAGGTATTGATCTCAATGACGAAACTATTCTTCGCGAAGAGGAGTTAGCGTTACGCCGACTTGTTATTCCTGAACCACCAGTTGGTCGCCCCGATGGAGTTCATATACTTGAAGTAGATGGCGAAAGATATGTAAGTCCTTGGGCAACTGCAACAAGGTGTTGGGCAGCTTTAGATAACTTTAAAGATTCATTACCAAGCTCTGTAGTTCCATTTTTTCTTACTCCATCGATGGAAGATGTAATTACCGCAGGTGTTGATTTATTAGAAGATAAAGTTCCACATATTCTTAATGAAACTTGGGTTATTCCCCCTCGTTGGTTCTTACTTTTCGTACCCGAAGAACGTCATCGAGGAGAAGATGCCCACGGTTTAATCACTCGTTGCCGTGCAACGATTTCACAAGCAAAGTTGCGGGCGCAATCTGCCCATGAAACAGTCGTTGCTGCTTTTGGTGAAGGACCAGTTGAACAAGATCTTGAAAACCTACTTGCTTGGCTTGAAATGTTTCACCCAAAATCCTATGTTGAACTAGATTATGGCGGGCTAGCTAACTATCTTGATAAATCACTTCGAGATAACGGCCACAATGGTTTAGAAGATGACACATCAATAGAAGATGTTTTGCAATCCTTGGTTGGCCTTGCAGCTGCCGATGGAATGGTGGCAGGCCAGGGCTATGAACGTCTTATGTCACGATGGCGCTTTGTACAAGGCCTGGAATCAGCTAATTAATTACTAGAAACATATTGCTTTGCCCAGTTTTACTGGTAATACTTGCGCACTGTTAGTAAAAGAAGGGGAGAGAATGAGCCGTCTACCTGATGCCGAAGTGCTTCTCACCCCCAAAGAGGTCGCTGCGAGATTTCACGTCAATCCTAAGACTGTGACGCGCTGGGCTAAAGCGGGAAAGTTAACTGCCATTAGAACCCTTGGTGGCCACCGCCGCTACCGTGAATCAGAAGTCTTGGAACGATTACGTGAGTACAAAGAGAGTACTAATTAAAGATAGTATTGGCCCATGGCCGATGACAAGAAACCCGCAGATGATGCTCGCGCAAAGTTTTTAGAAGCGCTAGAAAAAAAGAAGCATAAGAACTCATCTCTTCCTGGAAGTGGCACTTCATCAGGACCTAAGGTCGGTGGTGCGCAAGCAGGTGGTGCGCCAGCCCCACGTTTTCAACGCAAGTCAGGTCCTTCAGGCTCTGCTGGCTAAGTGTCAGATCAACTTTTAATCGAAATACGAGTTCGCCCAAATTCTTCGCGTAATAAAGTTGGTGGAACTGTTGGCGACCCTCCGCGTTTAGTCGTCGCAGTGCAAGCACCCGCCGTTGATGGCAAAGCAAACGATGCAGTCGTAAAAGAGTTAGCGAAGGCATTTGATGTCCGCGCTCGCGATTTTACAATCGTCTTTGGCGAACTTGCACGAGACAAACGTCTGTTAGTTAGTGGCGATATCGAACTATTGAAAACTAAGTATGAGACGTTACAGCAAGCCGCGACGCTTCAACAACGGCTCGATCTTTGAATCGCGCCCTCTAAAGTTTCTAAACATCTGCATCGAATCAATAGAACCACCACGACCCAATAACGTATCTCTAAAGTGGTCGCCGTTTTTACGTTGTAAGCCACCGTTTTCTTTGAACCAATCAACAGTGTCGGCATCTAGAACTTCAGACCAGATGTACCCGTAATAACCAGCTGAATAACCACCATCGAAGATGTGTGAGAAGTAAGTAGAACGGTATCTTGTTGGCACGGGTGCAAAGTCAAGGCCATAGCCTGCCAACGCTTTAGCTTCAAAGGCCTCTACATCAGTTACTCCGGCAGCCTCTTCACTAGTTAATGAGTGCCACGCTAAATCCAGAACAGCGGCAGCTAAGTAACTAGTAGTTGCAAAGCCTTCATTAAATGTTGAGGCCGCATTCAAACTATCTACCCACTCTTGTGGCATAACTTCACCTGTTTCATAGTGGCGTGCGTAGTTATTTAGAACCTCTGGCCACATAATCCACATTTCATTTACTTGGGACGGGAACTCCACAAAGTCGCGCTGCACAGCAGTACCCGATACACGTGGATATTTCACTCGAGAGAGCAATCCGTGCAGTGCATGGCCAAACTCATGGAACAAAGTTGTTGTGAAATCCAAAGTAAGGAGTGCTGGCTGGCCAGCGGGAGGTTTAGGAATATTGAGGTTATTGACCACGACAGGAAGCTGATCAAGCAAGTAATTTTGTTTAACTAATGAGTTCATCCATGCACCACCGCGCTTTGAATCGCGAGTAAAGAAGTCGCCAATAAATAGACCAAGGGGACTTCCATCTTCATTGCTGACTTCAAAAGCACGGGCTTCTGGGTGGTAAGTCACTAAATCTGGTCGCTCTTTAAAAGTTATGCCGAAAAGTTTGTTAGCGGCAAAAAATACTCCATCATGCAAAACTCGCTCTAGCTCAAAGTAGGGCTGCATCTTGGCCGTATCGATACTGTATTTTTCTAGGCGAACTTTTTCAGTATAAAAACCCCAGTCCCAACTTTCAATTTCATTACCTGCAGATTTCTTAAGATCCTCGGCTTCTAACTGCGCATTCTTAACCGCTGCAGGAGCAATCTTTTTAAGCATGGCGTGGATATTGCTTGGATTTTCAGCCGTCTGCACTGCTGTGATGTGCTCTGCATGTGAATTCACACCGAATAATTGAGCTCGCTCTGCGCGCAACTTGACCATTTCAAGCAAAATCTTTTTATTATCATTCGCGTTATTTTGATTACCTTTTTGTAAAGAGGCTTGCATAATACGTTTGCGTAAATCTCGGTTAGTGAGTGAATCTAGAAGGGGATTGCCAGTGAAGTTGACTTGAGCTAACAACCATTTGCCAGCTAATCCGCGATCTGAAGCAGCAGTTGCGGCCGCAGATATCTGATTAGCCGTCAAACCATCCAATTCTTCGGCAGAATCTACAACTATGGCCAAATCATTTGTATCGGCAAGTAGGTTTTTAGAGAACTGTGTTGAGAGTTTAGATAGTTGGCCGTTGAGCTCAGTCAATCGAGCACGTTGTGCATCGCTTAAATGCGCGCCAGCCTGAATTAAATCTTTATAGTACTTCTCGAGCAACCAAGCATCTTCGCTTGATAAATTTAATGAATCTCGATTATCGAAAAGATTCTTGATACGGGCAAAAAATTGTGGATTGAGCATGATTGCATCGTGATGGGCTGAGAGCTTTGGGGCGATCTCTGCTCGCATGGCTTCTAGTGCATCATTAGTATCACTTGAAGTTTTATTAAAGAAAACTAAAGAAACCCGTTCAAGAATCTTTCCGCTTTTTTCAAGTGCAACGATTGTGTTCTCAAAGGTTGCATCTCCTGGCGCATTAAGAATTGCTTGCACTTCATCTAACTGCTGTTGCATCCCAGCTTGGAAAGCGGGCAGGTAGTGCTCTTCTTTAATTATAGAAAAAAGGGGCAACTCAAAAGTAAGTGTGCTGCGATGGGCGAAGGGATTAGCATCAAAGTTGGTCATGACGCCAAGCCTACCGAGTTGTAATTAGTGAGGGCGACGACGACGCTGACTTGAGTTGGGGCGTGGACGCTTATTGCCTCCGCTGCGCACTGACTTTTCAACGATCGGCACGATGTATGGAACACCTGAAGGCTCTTGGGCACCAGTGATCTTCATCAACTCAGTGCTAAGAGGGGTTACACCAACGAACTTTGGAGTAACTCCGGCACGAGATGTAAGTCCACCAATTGATTTTTGTTGCTTAGTCGTTGCAATTGTTACAACAGTTCCGGCTTCACCAGCACGTGCAGTACGTCCAGCACGGTGTAGATAGTCCTTGTGATCTGTTGGAGCATCAACATGTACAACTAATGAGATTCCATCAACGTGAATACCACGTGCAGCAACATCAGTTGCAACTAGCGCAGCATTTACCGACTCCTTGAAAAGTGCAAGAGTACGAGTACGAACAGCCTGAGTTTTTCCACCATGAAGTGCGCCTACTGCAACACCAGCGTGTGCGAGTTTGTCAGCTAAGCGATCTGCGCCTCGTTGTGTTTTAACAAACATAATTGTCTTACCGTTACGTGCAGCGATTTGATTAGTGATGTCATCTTTATCGCCTGGGTTCATTACAAGTACGAAGTGCTCCATAGTTGAAACAGAGGCACGGTCATTTTGTAGTGAGTGGGTCTTAGGATTCTTTAAATACTGACGAACCAATGAATCAACACCACGATCAAGAGTTGCTGAGAACAACATGCGCTGTCCATCTAGCTTAGCTTGATCTAAAATCTCTTTAACAACTGGCAAGAAGCCCATGTCAGCCATTTGATCGGCTTCATCTAGAACAGTTATCTCTAACTGATCTAGCTGAACTTCACCTTTATTAAGAAGATCAATTAAGCGTCCTGGTGTTGCAACCAAGATTGCAGTTCCGCGACGCATTGCAGTGATCTGCTTTGCATAGGACATACCTCCGGCAACAACAACTGATTCGTGACCAATTGAACGAGCGAGTGGCATCAAAACTTCATCAATCTGTTGAGCGAGTTCACGCGTTGGAGTAAGCACTAAAGCCAGTGGCTTATGGGGTTTTGCGACCTTGCCATTGAGGTTATTGAGCAGCGCTAAACCAAAAGCAAGCGTTTTACCCGAACCTGTTTGTCCGCGACCCAAAATGTCATGGCCAGCGAGTGCATCTGGCAACGTAGCAATTTGAATCGGGAACGGATGCATAATTCCCTGCTTAGCAAGAGCGTTAACCAACGGTGCGGCAACTCCAAGATCACTAAACGTTGTTGTGATTTCAGTAAGGGGAGTCGCATCAATTAAGTTAGCGTCAGCTAAATTTGTTGAGATGTAATTATCATCTGCACCAAAGTCAACGGCGGCATTGGTATGTGTCTTTGATGAGTGCTTAAAATCATCGCGGGCATATGCCGGTGAATCATTGCGTCGATCACGCGTAGGACGTTCTGCGCGAAAGTTAGCGGCACGGGTATCAGGTGCTTCGCTATGCTTCTTTGGTCGAGTTGGATCGAATTTTTCAACTTTACGTGGGACAAAGTTTGGTCGGCCATCGCCTGTGCGTGAAACTTTTGCTACAGCAGCATCGCGACGATTTGTTGGGCGAGTATCTGATTTCTTGTAATCAGTTTTCTTGAAATCATTTTTTTCGTATTCAGGCTTCTTATTTTCAGGCTTAACGTACTCTTTTTTCTTGTACTCAACCTTTTTAAAATCAGGCTTCTTATCGATTGGGCGCTTTGTGCGCTCTTCGCGAGCAGCTACAAACTTCTTTGCGCGACTCTCAGGCTTTTGTGAATATTCAATGCGTGCCTTGCGCTCTTCTGGAGCCTCAATTGGGCGTGGCTTAGATGCAGTTTTTTCTTGGAAGCGCTTTGCACGCAACTTTGAACGATCAGTTAAGCGCACCTCTTTTTTAGAGACTGTTGTTGGATCTGTATCTGAGTAACGACGTGTGGTCGCAGGCTTTGCTGCCGCACCTTTACGTGCATTCTTTTCAGCGGTTGTATGACGGGCTTTAGGATCAGCTGCTTTAAATGCAGCAGCCTTCTTTGTTCGCTTTGGCTTACCGACAGATGCGGCGCGACGGGCTTTTCCGGGCGCGGGAGTACGTGGTTGTAGAGACATAGAAATGCATACCAATCGAGACGACAAGCGCGTCTCGGGTGTGACTGGCACATAATGGCCGTCAAGGTGGTGATAAGACTCGCAAGTAGCGCTGCATGTGCG
>WLHW01000039.1 GCA_009702525.1 Actinomycetota bacterium | reverse complement strand
TCATAAGAGCCATCCATAGCAGTTAACAGGTCGGCATCGTCGAGAGAAAAACTTAAAACCGACGGCGACTTCGACCAGTCGTAATCCAAAATAACTCGGTCTTTCATCATGCCCGCATCAATCGTCATCTTGGCCTTTGTGACCCGACCCTGCTCATCGCGGTCGATGACGTCAACGGCCTTAATGGAGCTCGACCATTCTGGGTACTTCTCCAGGGCAAATAAGATCTCAGTCACTGCTGCCAATGGGGCATCAATGGAGATGGTTGCTGTGCTCAAATCGCTCATGGCGCAAGGTTACTCCTCTTCCCAATTTATGAAACCTCGCGCTAGCGTTAGGGCTATGAATGAAATCACTAATCCAGCCCTTGTCCCAACTGCAACCGCCGGCAACCTGACTAATCTGATCGCTGAACGCGCCTGGTTTGAACCAGAGCGCATCATTATGTCTCGCCCGCTAGGAGATGCGTGGCAGAGTCTTACGGCACGTGACGTCGAGCAAGAGATTCGAGCTACGGCTAAAGGATTAATAGCCGCAGGTATTCAAATTGGTGATCGCGTCGCGATTATGTCTCGCACGCGTTATGAATGGACGATTCTAGATTTTGCTATCTGGTTTGCAGGAGGAATCGTTGTTCCGGTTTATGACACATCATCGGCTGAACAAATTGATTGGATTCTCAATGA
The DNA here is from genome assembly GCA_009702525.1 of Actinomycetota bacterium. Classification (GTDB taxonomy): domain Bacteria; phylum Actinomycetota; class Actinomycetes; order Nanopelagicales; family Nanopelagicaceae; genus Planktophila. Next base: position 10,708 of record WLHW01000039.1, on the reverse strand, counting down.
CTCGGGCTCTGTAGGAATCATTGTTGAAACCCCCGCATTACGTGATCTCGTTACCTCAGTGCTGCCCTCTCACACTAAACATGTATGGACAATGACAGAAGATGTTTTATCTATTTTAAAAACCGCTGGTGCACATATAGGCGATGATGAAATTGATCGCCGCCGTAATTCTTTAGTACCTGACACCATTGCAACTATAATTTATACCTCTGGAACTACCGGTAAGCCCAAAGGTGTTGTCTTAACCCACAGTAACTTCCTATCTGAGTGCGGAAATGTTGTTCAAGGTGCGGCAGATTTGTTCCTTAAGCCCAACGGTTCGACACTCCTGTTTTTACCTGTTGCTCACGTCTTTGGACGAATGGTGCAAGTGGGAGCCGTGGCTGCTGGATTACATTTAGCACACTGCAGTGATCCGGTTGGACGATTACCTTTTGACTTAGCCTCATTTAAGCCAACATTTGTTTTAGCAGTTCCGCGAATTTTTGAAAAGATTTACAACGGTGCAGAATCTCGTGCAGTTGCCGCAGGTAAAGGAAAAATATTTGCTCAAGCCGCAGAAGTTGCAATTGCATACTCCGAGAACATGGATAAGAAATCTATCTCGCCACTACTGTCAATCAAACATAAGCTCTTTGACAAACTTGTTTACTCCAAGATTCGTGCAGGCATGGGTGGCAAAGTAGAGGCCGCTATTTCAGGTGGCGCCCCATTGGGCGTACGCCTTGGCCACTTTTATCGCGGTGCTGGAATCACTATTTTGGAGGGCTACGGCTTAACCGAAACTACAGCTGGAGCAACACTGAATTTGTCTTCGGCCCATCGCGTTGGATCAGTTGGTCGCCCACTGCCAAGTACTTCAATCAAAATTGCTGACGATGGTGAAGTATTAATTCGCGGACCTATCGTGATGCGCGGCTACTGGAATAACTCGGCTGCAGATAGTGAAGTCTTCACTGAGGATCGTTGGTTCCAATCGGGAGATCTTGGAAAACTTGATGACGAAGGCTTCCTCTATATCGTAGGACGTAAAAAAGAGTTGATTGTTACCGCCGGTGGTAAAAATGTTGCACCTGCAGTTCTTGAAGATCGCCTACGCGCACACCCACTAGTAAGTCAATGCATGGTTGTTGGTGACAACCAACCATTCATCGCTGCGCTTATAACCATCGACCAGGATGCTCTGAAGACCTGGGTTGCTAATAATAAGAAGGAGGGCGCATCTATGGCGGATTTGGCCCACGATCCTGACTTGATTTCGGTAGTTCAAACTGCGGTTGATGACGCTAATAAGGCGGTCAGCAAGGCTGAATCCATTAGAAAATTTGTCATCTTGCCAACAGACTTCACGATTGCCGGTGGTCATTTAACTGCCAAGCTCTCAATCAAACGACATGTCGTTGCTAAAGAGTTTGCCAAGGAGATTGAACAACTCTTCACCAAGTAAAACTTATGTGAGCACCACAGCGCGAGTAAGACTCGCACAAGAGTTACACGATGGGATAGCCCAAGATCTCGTGGGGTTGAGTTATTTCATCGATGCCATCGTTGCTCAGGTGAACACACCTAATGAAATTCGTGCAGATCTGCGCGAACTCAGGTTCAATGTCAGTGAGGCAATCGACCGAGTTCGCCGTGAGATTTTTGAACTTCGATCCGACCATGCATCGCAGGATTTAACTCACACCTTTGATAAGAAATATGAATTATCAAGGGTATTTAATGAACTAATTCGCAATATAGATGAGCATGCTCAGGCACATAAAATTTCCGTAACTATTGCTGATGACGGCATTGGTGGCGCCGGCACTAAAGCTGGTCGAAGTGGGATCAGCGGCGCGATTGAGCGAATACATGACATAGGTGGTCAATTCACAATTGACTCCACAGATACCGGTACTAGAGTTCAAATTACCGTTCCTTGGACGAGTCGATGATTCGGGTAGTCATCATCGATGACCACACCATTGTTCGTGAGGGTCTTAAGCGAGCACTCAGTAGCGCGGGTTATGAAGTGACGGGTGAAGCTGCATCTCAAGCCGAAGCACGTGCAGTAATAGCCCATATTAATCCCGATGTAATCATCGTTGATCTAAATCTTACCGACGGCAGTGGCTTCGATATTATTCTATGGGCTAGAAAAATATCGAAAACAATCGGGGTTGTAGTTCTAACTTTAAGTCAGGATGACTCCCATATTCTTGCGGCCATGCGAGCTGGAGCAAGCGCTTATGTTAATAAAACTGCTGCCATAAGTGAACTTCTCTCTGCAATAGAGTTCGCAACCAAATCTCCTCTAAGTTTTTCCGCACAGGGTATAAATCGGGCGATCATGGCGCGTAAAAAGAGTTTTCATTTAACTGCGCGCGAGTTAGATGTCTTGGCTCTGTTGCCGAGCGGTAACACCACTCAGATGATTGCCAAAACCCTGTTTCTGAGCCAGTCCACCGTTAAAACACATCTCATTTCGATTTTTAGAAAATTGGAAGTATCAAATCGAACTGCCGCAGTGAATAAAGCCAGAATTCATAAATTAGTTGTGTAGCAGAGCAGAAAATTCCTTAGCCCATAACTCCCATCGCCACTGGTCTTGAATCCATTGGCGCCCTGCAGCTCCCATTCGTTCTCTGGTATCTGCGTCACGCAAAAGTTCAATCGAGCTAGTCGCTATAGCCTCAACATCTAAACCATTTACTACTACTCCCGTAACTCCTTCGAGCACCGCATCCGGTGCTCCACCCGATGCACCCGCAATCACTGGCAGACCACATGCACTAGCTTCTAAATACACAATTCCTAGACCTTCAACCTCCAGACCAAAAAAACGTGACCGAGAAGGCATGGCAAAGACATCTCCAACACATAAATAGTGCGGTAGTTCCGAGTACTGAATTCGACCTATAAAACTGACATGTGAAGCTAATCCCAGTTTGTCTACACGTTGTGTGAGATTTTCACGGTAAGGGCCCTCGCCTACTATTACTAAATGTGCCTGCGGAATCTGCGCGATAATGGTGGGCATCGCTTCAATCAACTTATCTTGACCTTTGCGATGAACCAGTCTTCCAACGGAGATCAGAACTTTCTTATTCTCAAGACCTAACTCTTTTTTCAGCCCACTTGCATCGACCGGTCTAAAGTGTTCTACATCGATTCCAGGAGCAATCTTTACCATCGCTTTAGTACCTTTAGAGCTCAATGATTGCGAGATTTCACGCTTCGTGAAATTTCCTAGATATGTTAAGGCATCGGTTGTATTTCCAATAAACCTCATCGCTACGTTAAATGGAAAAACCTTTGACCACCACACTTCATGCCCATGCGTCAGGGCGACGATTCGTTCCGCGCCGGCACGTCTGAGCGTAGGTGACATGAGCGCTAAGGGTGCAGCTGCCCCGAATGCCACGGTCTTAATCTGATCATTCTTAATTATTCGTGCCACAGCTCTATTCACTCTGGGTGTGGGGAGCAGAATTTTTGATCGGTCCCGCACTACTTTTACGCCGTGCGTACGCTGCCACTCACGATCATAATCGGAAGTGTCACCTTGATCGGATGTAAAAACAGTTACGCAGCCAAAGGGTAAGCGTTCAATTAGTCCAATAACGAAAGTTTCAATGCCGCCGGCTCGTGGGCCGAAATCGTTTGTCACAAAGATCATAGGTTTAATAACGGCGGGCTCCAACCAATGGTTTGCGACCTAATGAGCCACTCGTCGTTACTTTTACTCTAGATCCAGATCGTGGAGCATGCACCATTTTGCCCCCGCCTAAATAAATTCCGACATGTGAAACTGGGCGCCCAAAGAATAAAAGATCCCCAGGCTTAAGTGCCTTGAGTGAAACTTTCTTACCCATGCGAGATTGAGCTGCCGATGAGTGTGGAAGTGAGACACCTGCTGCTTGAAAAGCTCGCATAGTCAATCCTGAACAGTCCCACGTAATTAAACCTGCAGCACCGAAAACATATCTATCACCAATTTGTTTGAGTGCAAATTTTAAAGCAATTCCAGCTCGTCCAGAAACACCGTTAGCTGAAAGAGCTGCGGCTTGAGATGAAGCCTGATCTGCATCTTCTTGTTCGGCTGCTAGCTTTGCTAAACGTTCTCTATCTGCTTTTTTTAACTTTGATAAAAGAACTTCTGCTTCTTGTAATTTAGAGAGTGCAAGTGCGGATTGGGCCTTAAATTTCTTCTGCGCCGCCGTCACCAGTGCTAATTTGTCATTAACAGTTAAGGTGGTTGCATTTAATCGCTGTTGGGCCGCTTCATATTTACGTAACTCTGCCGACTTGCGACGAGTGATTGCATCGAGGGATCCGGCGGAAGAGAGGTATAACGTTGGGTCTGATGAAAATAATAATTCTAAACTCTGACTTAAACCACCGGCCTTGTACTGCTCGATTGCAATAGTTCCTAAAGATTTCTGAAGCACACTGAGCGTCTTGCCTTGAACGGCAGCTTTAGCCTTAATTCCATCAAGAGTTCTAGTAAGTGCGTTCAATTTCACTTTGGCCTCTTGGGCACCCTCTGCTGCACTTGTTGCATCTTCTTCGAGCTGCTGAACTTTGGCTTGAACTTGCTCCAACGTTTGCGCCGCTTGTGCCGAAGGAGTCAGAACCGCTAGTGCCAGGGCTGCGCCCACTAGCCCACTCAACGTGGCTCGAAACAGGGCTGACATACGTCACAGGCTAACTACCTTTAACCCATCGGCTCAACTTATGAGGGGCTTAATTCTGTGAACTAGGCGTGAAAATGCGATGATGGGCCCTATGGGTATCTCAGCCTCACTCGTTGTAGGCATCGATGGCTCAACAACCTGGAGCACGAACTCCTCCCGAATAAGTACACCAGCAGATCGCGCCGACTTCCTGGCACGGCGCAAAGGTTATGACTGCATCATCATCGGTGGAAATACGGCACGTGCAGAACCATACTCACAGACGCCAGCTCCTCTGGTCATTATTTCTCGCGGAGAGATAAATCCAGTTCCGCAGAACCCACATGCTTGTCTGTGGAATCTATCCATCACCGATGCAATTGAAGCTGCACGAAAAGAGTTCGGTTCAAAAATTCACATCGAAGCTGGAGCTTCACTCGTGCACGAATTGTTAGAAAAACAAAGCCTGGACGACCTCTATCTAACGATTACATCTGCTGTTGGTGGCGCGCATGTCTTTGATTGGAATTCTGCGCTTAAAAGTTTCCCACACTGCACCATGCATGAAATTGACGGGACAAAGTTCTATCACGCCAGTAAGTTAGAAAGCTGAAATTAAAGCCACACCTGCTACCGCTAGAACGATTCCAATGTATTGGACAAAATGTAAACGTTCTTTCAAAAATCGGAATGCAAGAACAGCAGTGGCAATCGGATAAAAAGATCCAAGAACCATTGCAACAGAGACCGAACCATTGTTGCAAGCAACACCAAGTAACAAGTTCGCCAGAAAATCAGCAATACCCATAAAAATTAGACCAGGAAATTCCGCAGTGGCAAAACCACCCAGAGTTTTAAACTTGATTGCTAATCCAGCTGTAACAACAAATGTTGCCAATCTCATCGTCACCATCGTTAGCAAAGCATTTGTTTGCGAACCTATCGAAATAAATGTAAGTGCCGTTCCAAAACCACAAGCCGCACCGATTGCCAATAAGAGTGGGCGCAGAGGCACACCAGCACTTAACTCCGGTCCGCTTGCACAAAATGCTCCAGCCAATGCAAAAACTATCCCTAGTGAAGTAAGTGCTGAAAGTTTTTCTCCGTGCATCACTGAATATGTCATTGGGATAACTGCGCTGAGGGCGCTTATCGGTGAAACAACACCCATGCTGCCCGTTGCAAGACCGGCGTATAAACATGCCAAGCCGCAATAGCCAAGAAAGCCCGCACAAATTCCTGGAATAAGAAAACTCACATCTGAAAATATTGTGTTATCTGAGCTATAAGAAATCACGACGAGCACGAGACCAAAAACTAAACCTAAGACTTGTGAAACTCCCAGCACCGCAAGAGGTGCGTGCTTTTTACTCAGGCGGCCTCCTTCAAAATCGGCACTACCCCATAAGAGGCTCGATATCAGTGCTAAAAGTGATGCCATGCATACAAGGTTACAGCCCCGCCTCCCTGAATATCCCTTTCTAATTCTTTACTCTTAGAAGATGGATTCTGCAGCTTTCGAAAGATTGATCACCCATCTGCGGGAATTTACCCCGAGGTCAGAAGTTATCCTGGAAGAAGTTCCTGCGCCTCAAAAACTAGCAACATATGCCTTTGCATTTTCAGCCGATGTCAGCAATGGTCTACTTGGCGATGACGAAGATGAGATCGCTTCTGGCCGTTTTGTTTTGCTGCATGAACCTGGTGGGCAAGATACGTGGGATGGCGAATTTCGCTGCGTCACCTTTGTTCGCGCAGATGTCGATGTTGTTATGCAGGCGGACCCATTACTTCCTGAGGTTGGCTGGAGCTGGTTTTTGCAATCTCTCGCCGATAATGAATGTGAGATTGCAGCTCCCAGCGGAACTGTAACCCGCGTTTCTAGCGCCTCCTTCGGCAAATTATCTCCTCGCCATGATGAATCTGAGATTGAAATCCGCGCTTCGTGGACACCTCTTGTTTCTAACCCATTAGAGCTCATGAAACATATCTCAGGTTGGTGCACTCTCATATCTGAGGTAGCTGGGCTTGAACCAATTCCTATGGGCGTATCTGCACTTAATGCACAAAGACGCCGTTAGGAATTTTGATGGAAGAAGTTGTGCAAGCAGTTCCCCTACTCACGCCTGCCGCAGGAACTCCCCCAGTAATTGATACGGATGCCGCACTGAGTGATGCGATCTCAGCGCTGCAAAAAGGAAATGGACCATTTGCCGTAGATGCCGAACGTGCCTCAGGCTTTCGTTATAGCGCACGTGCTTATCTGATTCAGATTAAGCGTAATGAAGGCGGGCTGCATTTAATTGATCCAATTCCATTTGGGCTTGCGAACCCACTTATTGCATCGCTCAATGAACTTCTCAACACTGATGAAGTTATCTTGCATGCCAGCACACAGGACCTGCCATGCTTGCGTGAAATTGGAATTAATCCAATAAAACTTTTTGACACTGAATTAGCAGGCAGAATTGCGGGTTTACCGCGTGTAGGTCTTGGCCCATTATTGGAATCACTGATGGGCGTCATACTTGCCAAGGAACATAGCGCAGCAGATTGGTCCACGCGTCCACTTCCACAGGATTGGTTGACGTATGCAGCTCTAGATGTCGAACTTCTCGTGGAATTACGTGAAGTGATGCATTCCATTCTCTCTCAAGCAAATAAATTAGAATGGGCAGAACAAGAGTTTGCTGCGATTCTAAAAGCTCCTCCTGCGCCACCACGTGTTGATCCTTGGCGACGTACATCTGGCATGCACAAAATTAAACGCAGAGATCACTTAGCAATAATTCGAGCGCTTTGGATTGAGCGCGATGCAATCGCATCGGCACAAGATATCGCTGGCGGCAAACTTCTCAATGACTCAGCAATTGTTGAACTGGCATTAGCTGCACCCACTACAAAGAAAGAGTTTGAAAAAGCGCTGCGCCCACTTGGATTACGTGCGCGTTGGTTAGAAAATTTTCCAACCTGGTTAGAGGTCATTGCGCAGGCAGTTGCGTTACCAGAGAGTGAGTGGCCACCACTTCGTACAAACGCTGATACGTTGCCACCGATAAAATTGTGGCACGATCGTTTCCCAGAAAAATACGCGCCGCTTTCTCACGCTAGGGCGGGTATCGACATCATCGCTACGACCAATCAGATTCCAGTTGAAAATTTAATCTCCCCTGAAATAATCCGCCGCCTGTGTTGGAACCCTCCTGCTGCATCGAATCAACTCTACGACGAGGCGTCAGTGAGGGGTGCCATGGCTGCATTAGGTGCGCGCGCGTGGCAGATTGATTTGGTTGCCCCAACGGTGGCTACGGCCTTACTCCAGCGCGAAGCTGTGATCGTTGAAGAGCCAGAGGGTGAAGCCACACCCGAGGTGTGATGAATTACGCAACGAAAGAGTTGCGTAATTCGCCCTCATCCTCTAGATTTTTCCCATGCTCAGCTCATTCATTATCGCCCTCCGTGAGGGCCTAGAGGCCGCCCTTATCGTGGGGATTGTGATTGCCTATGTGCAAAAGAGTAATCGCAAGCCGCTTGTGATCTATGTATGGATCGGTGTTGCAGCAGCAGTTGCCCTGAGCCTGGTCCTTGGCGCTCTTTTAAACTTTACCTCTCGAACACTCTCAGATCGTGGAAGTGAGCTGTTTGCTGGAGTGACGTCTTTGTTAGCAGTCATTTTGGTTACGGGGATGGTTTTTTGGATGAAGAAGACTGCGAGAAGTTTACGCAGTAATCTGGCAAACAAAGTAGATAGCGCTTTCCTTGCAGGCCCTCTAGCCCTTGCTGGGGTAGCGTTTTTTGCCGTTATTCGCGAAGGCCTTGAAACATCAATCTTTGTTTATTCAAACTTTAGAAGCGTGGCCGATCCCGTGGGTTCAGCACTCGGTTTAATTACAGGTTTTGCCACCTCTATTACTATCGGCTATTTAATTTTCAAGGCGACGTTAAAAATAGATCTTGCGAAGTTCTTTACCTATACAGGCGTGGCTTTGATAGTCGTTGCCGCTGGGGTTCTCTCCTATGCCGTCCATGAATTCCAAGATCTTGGATACTTACCGGGCGCAGAATCATATATTTTCGATTTCTCCTCCATAATCGGTCCCCACTCTCTTGTAGGAGCCTTCCTCTCTGGATCAGTGGGCTTTGATGCCAACACCTCATGGCTACAAGCAGGCGTCTATACCCTCTTCCTCGTCACCGTTCTCGGTCTCTACCTCGAAAAAAAGAGGGTTAAGGCTTCAGCTTTGGCCTAGACTTCACGGGTGTTGCAAATCTTTACTGACGAGTAACATAAGACCCACACCGTGAAGCAAAGGAAGTTTGTATGTCTCGCAGAGTCGTCTTAGTCGATGCAGTTCGCACACCTTTTGGTAAGGCCGGTGGCATGTATGCGGCAACGCGCGCCGATGATTTGATGGTCCGTGCGATTCGCGGTTTACTCGATAGAAATCCACTCGTCGATCATGCCAGCATCGAAGATGTAGCCATTGCTGCTGCAACACAGACCGGTGATCAAGGTATGAACATCGGACGAAGTGCAACATTGTTGGCCGGACTACCAAACACAGTACCTGGGTATTCGATTGATCGCTGGTGTGCTGGCGCGCTCACTGCAGTTACAACAATTTCCGGAGCAATTGCCATGGGAACAAATGAGATTGCAATTGCAGGCGGCGTAGAGCATATGGGCAATCACCCCATCGGTGAAGGTTTAGATCCTAACCCGCGCTTTCTAGCTGAAAGAATTGTTGAGCAAGATGCACTTGCGATGGGAGCAACGGCAGAGCGCCTACATGATCGTTTCCCAACTATTACAAAGTTACGTGCCGATACATATGCTTTCAACTCACAAGTAAAAACTGCCAATGCATATGCGGCCGGAATAATTCAAGCTGATTTAATTCCCACTGCGGCGCGTAGTGCTGAATTAGGGTGGACAGTTGCAACAGTTGATGAACCGCCCCGTCCAGCAACAACTATGGATGGCTTATCAACATTGAAAACTCCCTTTCGTCCATCTGGTCGCGTAACAGCTGGTAACTCCTCCGGTTTAAATGATGGTGCAACAGCTGCCCTTCTAGCTAGTGAAGATAAAGCGAATGAACTTGGTTTGACGGTTAAAGCTCGTTTAGTTACGTACGCATTTGCCGGTGTTGCTCCAGAAATTATGGGCTACGGTCCAGTGCCTTCGACAATTAAAGCCCTTAAGCAAGCTGGCTTAACTATCGAAGACATAGGACTTTTTGAAATCAATGAGGCCTTTGCCGTTCAAGTTTTAGCCTTCTTAGAACATTTTGGAATAGCAGATGATGACTCGCGTGTAAATCCATTTGGTGGAGCTATTGCAGTTGGTCACCCACTTGCCTCTTCGGGTGTGCGCTTGATTCTGAACTTAGCTACAAGCTTTAAAGCACATCCAGAAGTGCGTTATGGAATAACAACTATGTGTATTGGACTTGGAATGGGTGGAACCGTTATTTGGGAAAACCCATACTTTAAAGGAGCAAGCAAATGACAACTGAGATTAAATTGCCTGAAGGTGCTTCAGAAGAAGTTATTACTCATGCATTAGTTCGTGATATCAATCTTGGCGCATTTGGTGGTACCGGAAACCTTGCTTTAATTACTTTAGATAACGGGCATGACCATAACCGTCCAAACACATTTGGGCCATCTTCTCTGGCCGAACTCAATGCCGCAATTACTGAAGCAATTTCACGCAAGCCAGCTGCTATTGCTATTACAGGAAAGCCATTTATTTTTGCAGCTGGAGTCGACTTGTCCGCAGTTTCATTCATTAAAAATCGTGACCAATCTGTAGCTATCGGCAAGCTGGGTCACGATGTTTTTCGGCGCTTAGACGAATGCGGTATTCCAACTTTCGCTTTCATCAATGGCTTAGCTCTCGGCGGTGGATTAGAAGTTGGTCTCCACTGTAATTACCGGACATTGGCGAGCACTGCTTTCACCGCTTTGCCAGAAGTATTCCTAGGTTTAGTTCCAGGGTGGGGCGGAGCTACGATTCTGCCTAAATTAATCGGTCCAGAACGTGC
>WLHW01000038.1 GCA_009702525.1 Actinomycetota bacterium | reverse complement strand
GCTATCGCAACACTATGCACTTACACCTGTTGATGGCCGTGGTTCAGCACCTGCCGAAGAGTTCTATATCAATGGGACCAAAGCCACAGTTGGAATCATTGGAAGCGTTACGCGGCCTTTTTGTGGTGCCTGTGATCGAATTCGATTGACTTCAGATGGGCAACTTCGTTCATGCCTATTTTCAATCACTGAAACCGATGTGCGTATGGTCATTAGAGATCAATCAAAGTCGCTCTCAGAAAAACGAGAAGAAATAGCGGCCCGCTTTACAAAGACGGTTTTTGAGAAACTACCTGGTCATGGAATAAATGATCCAAGTTTTATTGCACCACTTCGTCCAATGTCAGCAATAGGTGGTTAGCCACCAGCAAATCGAGGCAATACGTCTATAACGCTGCCATCTGCAATAGTGATGCTTTCATCATGCACCACTACTGAATCCACTAGAAAGCTGCACTGAGATACAACATGGGTAAGCGCAGGATTAGCGCTACAGGCTTGATCAAGAATTTGGCGCAGTGTTGCGGCTTCACACGTAGCTTCATCTGTACCGGCGGCGGCGCGGGCAGCTGCAAAGTATCTGATCTGGACCCCATTCTTCATAAGTGCATTGTATGGTTAAGCCATGCTTGAGTACATCGTCATCTTCCTTGTCGGAATCCTTGTCGGTGCCATCAACGGATTAGCAGGAGGCGGATCGGTAATCTCTTACCCGGTTTTGCTTGCAACTGGGATGTCGCCAGTGAGTGCAGCTATCTCAAATGCATTAGGTGTGACTCCAGCAAATTTCTTCGCTTTAATCTCAGTCCGCCATCAACTACGTGAGTTTTTTCATGAGTATAAAAAACTCATTTATATTTCTATTGTCGGTTCAGTTACCGGCGCATTTCTCTTATTAAATGTACCTCCAGGTGTATTTGAAAAGATGGTGCCATTTTTGCTTCTTTTTGCCAGCTTTTCCTTTCTGATAAAGGCCAAACCTATTCGCGGTGCTCGCCATGATTTATGGGAAAAGATTGGCATTGCAGCAAGTGGCTTGTACTGCGGATACTTTGGTCCGGGCCAAGGAGTAATGGTCCTGGCAGTTTTAGCCCGCGACGTTCGCAGAGATCCTAAGAGACTTAATACGGCCAAGAACTTTGTTGTCGGCTGCACCTCTTTACTCTCGAACATCGTCTATGTCTTTAGTGGCCGAGCTGTCTGGCCAGCCGTGATCTCGCTCTTAGTAGGTGCCAGTATCGGGGGAACCTATGGGGGACGTCATGCGGCCAGGATGCCCGCTGCCCTCTATCGCGCCCTCATCACCACGGTCGGTTTTGGCGCCTCACTATGGCTATTTTGGAAGTATTACCTGGCCTAAGAGCGTCTATATCAATCGATATACGACTGATATATCATCATTCTCGTGAGCCAAGCCATTCATATCCTGAGCAGGGAGTCGACCTCGCTGTCGGAGGAGGCCTATACCCGAATTCGCTCAATGATTATCACTCTGGAGCTAGTCCCAGGTTCTCTCATCAGCGAAAGTGTTTTAATGTCAAAGCTTGGTTTTGGACGTACTCCAATTCGTGAAGCTCTGCGCTCGCTAGCTAATGAAAAATTAGTTGAGGTCTATCCACGCAGAGGAATGTTTGTGTCAAGCGTAGATGTGCAAAATCTTTCAGCTTTATCTGAGATTCGTGCAGTCTTAGAAATCAAAGCTGCCGAGTTAGCAGCAGAACGCTCTACCCCGGCAGATCATGTAGTTACAAAAGCACTGATCGCTGAAATTAAGGCAATCAAAGGTGATGTCGATATGGCTACCTTGATCGGTTTAGACCAGCGAATCCATCACCATATTTATCAATGCACTCACAATGAGTTTCTAGCAGCAGCTTTAGATAACTATTACGCACATGCGCTTCGAATCTGGTTTCTAGCACTTGATCGAGTCGCTGGATTGACTGAAGCAATCATAGAACACCGCGCATTACTGGAAGCTATCTCTAGTAGTGATTCGAAAGCTGCAGGTAAAGCAATGCGAGATCACGTTGAAGGTTTTGAAACATCAATACGTAAGTCTTTATAACCACCACTAAAGAACGAGGATAAAAGATATGAGCAAGTTACCGGTAAAAGCAAAGTGCGTTGTTATTGGCGCAGGTATCGTCGGCAATGGCATGGTGTATCACCTTGCTAAGTTGGGCTGGACGGATATCGTTCAGATCGACAAAGGACCACTTCCTAATCCTGGCGGCTCAACCGGTCACGCATCCAACTTTATCTTTCCAGTAGATCACTCAAAAGAGATGACTGCGATTACTGCAGAGAGTATGCGTCAATATAAAGAGTGGGGAACTTTCACTGAAACTGGTGGTATCGAAGTTGCACGCTCGCAAGAACGTATGCAGGAACTCGCACGACGTATTACTTCGGCTAAGTCGTGGGGCATCGATGGTGGTCGCATCCTCACACCCGCAGAAGTAAAAGAATTAGTGCCCTATATCGATGAAACCGTGATTGTTGGGGGTTATTACCAGCCAACCGTAGGTGTTGTGGACTCACTTCGTACTGGAACCCTCATGCGCGAAGCCGCCGCTGAAATGGGAGCTGCGACATCCTTTGCAAATATTGAAGTTCTAGATATCACTGTTGTTAATGGTCGAGTAACAAGTGTTGTTACTGATCAAGGCACAATTGAAGCCGACTATGTTGTTATTGCAACTGGTTGCTGGTCACCCAAGCTAGCCGCGATGGCGGGTGCTCACATTCCGCTAACGCCAGCAGTTCACCAGATGAAAGATATTGGCCCGGTCCCATTCTTTGCGGGTACTAAAGGCGATATTGAATGGCCAATCGTTCGCGACATGGATGTTTTCATGTATGAGCGCCAACACGGCACAGGTTTAGAAATCGGATCGTATGCTCACCGCCCAATTCTTTATACACCAGAAGATTTGCCATCAAATGCAACTGCAGCTCTATCACCAACTGAGTTTGCTTTTACCCAAGCAGATTTTGATATTCAAGATGAACATGCCTATGAGTTAATGCCATCGATTGTTGGCGATGAAAATGTTCGCGAAAAATACGCTATTAACGGAATTCTTTCTTACACACCAGATGGAATGCCAATTCTTGGCGAAACCCCTGAAGTTAAGGGTCTCTGGTCCGTTGCTGCAGTGTGGATTAAAGAAGGTCCTGGAACGTCAAAGTCAGTTGCCGAATGGATGGTGCTTGGAGATTCAGAGATTGATCTGCACTCGTCAAACATCGCACGTTTTCACGAACATCAAAAAGCTCAGTTCCACATTAAGTCGCGCGTAGATGAGAGCTTTAATAAGACTTACGGAATTGTGCATCCTCTTGAGCAGTATGCATCAAACCGAAATGTCCGCCTCTCACCGTTCTATCAAGCCGAGAAAGAGTTAGGCGCAGTCTTCTATGAGACCGCTGGCTGGGAACGCCCATTTTGGTATGAGTGCAATAAGGCTTTAGTTGAGAAGTTTGGCGACAAAGTAATGCCTCGTGCCGCCGAATGGGAAGCCCGTTGGTGGTCACCAATTATCAATGCAGAGCACTTACAAATGCGTGAGAGTGCTGGGATCGTTGATCTATCGGCATTCACCCTCTTTGACATCACTGGGCCATCGGCTTTAGCTGTTGTACAAAAAGCTGCGCTTCGTCAGATGGATGTAGCAATTGGCCGTGTGGTTTATACGCCGATACTTGGTCCCAATGGTGGCTTTAAATCCGATTTAACCATTATGCGTCTAGGCACTGATCACTTCCGTGTTGTCACAGGTGGTGCACATGGAATGGCCGATAAGAAATGGTTTAGTGATCTACTGCCTGCCGATGGATCAGCACAGATTGCCGATCTAACATCTAGTTATACAACTATTGGTGTCTGGGGCCCTAAATCTCGCGAGATTATTCAAGCAATTACAAGTACCGATATGGGCAAAGAGGCTTTCAAGTTCAGCACGTGCAAAGTGATTGAAGTTGGTCCACTTCGTGTCCTTGCCTCACGAATCTCCTATGTAGGTGATCTTGGGTGGGAGTTCTATATCCCAATCGAACAAGGCGCTAAGTTATGGCAGATGCTGTGGGAGTCAGGCAAAAAGCACGAGATGATTCCAGTCGGAATCGGTGTGTATGGCACTACTGGTCGACTAGAAAAATGTTACCGAGCATATGGACCAGAGTTAGAGACAGAGTACAACGTAGTTGAAGCTGGTATGCAGTCACCAAAGTTAAAAGAGGCGGACTTCATCGGTAAAGCTGAACACGTAAAGCATCGCAGCGAAACTCCAGTCACTTTATTGTGCACACTATATGTAGATGATCACACGTCATCTACCGGAGTGAAGCGTTACATGATGGGTAACGAACCAATTTTGACATTGGATAAACAACCCATTGTTGACTCACATGGCCGCCGCTCGTACGTAACAAGTGCTGGTTCTGCACCGTCAGTAGGTAAGCACATTCTGATGACGTACTTACCGACAGAGCTAGCCGTTGCCGGCAATAAATTTATTGTCGAATATCTCGGCGAGCACTATCCATGTTCAGTTGCCCAAGTAGGGGCAACACCAGTATTTGACGCTTCTAACGAACGGATTCTTGCATAATGGATGTATTGGTCTGTCTAAAGCGCGTTCCACTTGCTGGCGGAACACTTATTCTCACGCCTGATTCTCGGGATATTGAAACCAAGCATTTGGGCTTTGGTATTAGTCCTCACGAGGAAAATGCAGTCGAAGCGGGAGTTCAGTTAGTTGAGCAGATGGGTGGAACGCTTACTTTGCTGACCCTCGGACCAAGTGATGCCGAAGAGCAACTTCGTTCGCAGCTGGCAATTGGTGCAACGCGAGCAGTACTGATTGAGACCGATGGACAAGAGTGGGATCCGCAAGGAACCGCTGCAGCACTGGTTGATGCCATTAATGCCGAAGAGACTAAGTTTGATTTAATTATCTTTGGTGCAGAGTCTGCAGATAGCGCCGGTTATCAGATTCATATTCGAGTTGCTCACGCACTTAATCGCCCGATTGTTACCAATGTTAAATCTATGAAGATTGAAAATGGGATTGCTAACTGTGAGCGAGTTGTACCAACTGGACGCGAACATTACGAGGCTCCGCTTCCTGCAATCATCACGGTTCGAGATGGTTTGAATATTCCTCGCTATCCATCGGTACCCGGACGTATGCAAGCACGCAAGAAAATTGTGGATATGAAAAAGGCTGAACCCCGAGTACCTAAACTTGAGAAAGTTACATTGGCGCTAGCACCATCGAAAGATAAAGGTGCCGAGATTCTAGGTAAGGGAACCGACGCGGTTCCAGCTTTAGTGGATGTCTTAAAGCAGATAGGAGCTTTCTAATGATTTTGGTTCTTATTGATCACGATCGCGGTGTCATCGATCCTTTGTCCTTACGTGCACTTACTGCCGCACGAAAGCTAGGCCACGACATCGAGGCCGTAGTGATTGGTAGCGATGGCACTGGTCTGGCCGCTATCGCTGGTGAATACGGCGCTAAGGTTTTACACGTTGGTGCTCACTCAGCAATTACCGATTACACACCTATGGCATCGGGGCGAGCCCTGAAAGATTTAGTTGGAAAATTACAGCCCGCTGCAGTATTAGCTGCCGGAAGCCCACGTGGAAATGAGCAGTTAGCGCACCTGGCCGCATTTTTAGATATTCCGATGGCCGCTGAATGTTCAGAGATCACACTTGGGACACCACACCATGTGTTGCGAGCCCGATGGGCAGGAAATCTTATTGAGTCCGCCAATGTGCACTCTGATCTCTTGGTTGCAACCGTTGTGAGTTTTTCTGTCGAACCTGAGTCAGTGCAGGGTGCAGCTGCATCAGTTGCTCAGTTTGAACCAGATTTACAACCCGCAGATACAGTTGTAAAGATATTAAGCCGAGACTCCGGAGAAACCAAAGGTGGCGTAACACTCAGTGATGCGAAAGTAATTGTCTCTGGTGGGCGTGGAGTGGGCGGGCCAGATGGCTTTGGTAATTTAGAAGAGCTAGCAGGATTACTTGGAGGCACTGTTGGTTGTTCTCGAGTGGTTACGAGTTCAGGCTGGCGGCCACACGCTGAGCAAGTGGGGCAGACTGGAACAAAGGTTGCACCTGATTTGTACATCGCCGCTGGAATATCTGGAGCGATGCAACACATTGCTGGCATGAAAAACAGTAAAACGATTGTCGTTATAAATACTGATCCAGAGGCACCAATTTTACGTTATGCCGATTATGCAATTATCGGTGATCTACATCAAGTGCTACCTGCGCTCACAAGCGCCATACGCCAGGCTAAGGGATAAAAATGTCAGATATCGAGATCGCACAAGCTGCAACTGTGAAGCCAGTCAATGAGATTGCTGCATCACTTGGAATCGATGTCGAGAATCTTGAGGCGTATGGGAAGTACAAAGCAAAGGTGAATTTGAAATATCTGACCGCGTTGCCTGAGCGCAAAGGCTCTAAATTGATTTTAGTAACCGCGATAAGTCCAACACCAGCAGGAGAAGGTAAGACAACCACAACTGTCGGACTAGGCGATGCGCTTCGCCATATTGGCAAGAACGCGATGATCGCACTGCGCGAACCATCCCTTGGTCCAGTCTTTGGAATGAAGGGTGGAGCTGCCGGAGGTGGCTATGCCCAGGTAGTCCCCATGGAGGATATAAACCTACATTTCACAGGTGATTTCAACGCAATTGCTTTAGCAAATAACTTATTAGCCGCATTAGTTGATAACCATATTCATCACGGCAACGAGTTAGCAATTGATATTCGACGAGTCACATGGAAGCGTGTTATTGATATGAATGATCGTGCGCTTCGCGAGATTATTCAATCAATCGGAGGAGTGGGTAATGGATATCCACGCAGTGATGGCTTTGATATTGTCGTGGCCTCCGAGATTATGGCGATTTTTTGCCTAGCAACCTCGATTGAAGATCTTAAAGAGAAAATCGGAAAGATTGTGGTCGGCTATAAGCGAGATAAGAGTCCAGTTCTTGCCAGCGATCTCAATGCACAAGGCGCGATGACAGTTATATTGAAAGATGCTTTTCAACCAAACTTAGTACAGACTCTTGAAAATACTCCCGCTTTTATTCACGGTGGTCCATTTGCAAATATTGCACATGGTTGTAACTCAGTAGTTGCGACTACATCGGCTATGAAACTAGCTGACTATGTTGTAACCGAAGCGGGATTCGGTGCCGATCTTGGAGCTGAGAAGTTTATTGACATCAAGTGCCGTAAATCTGGGTTACGCCCATCAGCTTGTGTACTTGTTGCGACGATACGTGCTTTGAAGTATCACGGCGGAGCCGACTTAAAGACAATCACTGATGAGAACTTGCCGGCCCTTGAAGCTGGATTAGTCAATCTTGAACGCCATATTCATAACATCACAAAGGTTTACAACTTGCCTCTAGTAGTCTCGATTAACAACTTCACAAGTGATACTGCCGCCGAAGTAGCCCTGCTACGTTCACGCGTAGAAGCGCTAGGTGTGAAGATTGTGTTAGCAACCCACTGGGCTGATGGTGGTAAAGGTGCTGCAGATTTAGCACATGCCGTCGTAGAGCTCTGTGAGCAACCACAGAAGATGACCTTCGTATATGAAGATGAACAAAGTTTGTGGGAGAAAATTACTGCCGTTGCTACTAAGGTTTATGGTGCTAAGGAAGTTACGGCTGATGCCAAGGTGCGTTTAAAGCTTAAAGAGCTAGAAGCCGCTGGATATGGCCATTTTCCAATCTGTGTAGCTAAAACTCAGTACTCTTTTAGTACCGACGCGGCACTTCGTGGAGCTCCAAGTGGGCACTCGCTCAATATTCGCGAAGTAAAACTCTCGGCTGGCGCAGAGTTTATTGTCATGATCTGCGGTGAGATTATGACGATGCCTGGCCTGCCTAAAGTTCCAGCTGCCGAACGTATTGATTACATCGATGGAAAGGTCGTAGGTCTTTTCTAATGAAGTATTCGCCATGGTCACAAGATGCAGCTCGCGTGCTTCTTGCGACCCTGCGTGATGAAAAAGGGCCCGTGTTAATGGCGCTGCAGTTGATGCAAAAAGAGTTTGGCTATGTCAATCCAGAGTGTGTTCCATTGATAGCTAACTATTTTAATAAATCACGTGCCGACGTACACGGAGTTCTTACTTTTTACCATGATCTACGTACAACCCCACCGGGTGAGCACCAGATTTCAATCTGCGTAGCAGAGGCGTGCCAAGCAATGGGCGCACGATCTTTGGAAAAAGAGGTAAAAGCGCGCTTCGCCGCTGAGGTAACTGATTGTTATTGTTTTGGTAACTGTGCACTTGGTCCAACAGCTATGGTCGACGGAAAATTAATTGGACGAGCAACCCTTAATAAAATTGAGAAGGCACGGGCATGAGAGTCTTCGTACCGGGTGATAGCGCCGCGATATCTATTGGCGCTGATGATATCGCTGCAAGAATCGCTCAGATAGATCCATCGCTAACTATTGTACGCAATGGTTCACGCGGAGCGCTTTGGTTGGAAACTTTAGTAGAAGTTGAAATTAACGGCACACGTTTTGCTTATGGTCCCGTGACTGTAGAAGATGTGCCATCACTCTTTGATGCTGATTTCCTGAATGGTGGCTCACATCCACTTGCACGTGGTAAGACCGATGAGATCGAATGGCTATCCTCGCAGGAGCGAATAACATTTGCTCGCGTTGGAATCATCGATCCACTTTCACTTGAAGAGTACGGCCAGCATGGTGGCTTAGTTGGTTTGAGAAATGCACTTAACTCAACGAGTGAGAGCATCATTAACGAGGTGACAGAGTCAGGCCTGCGTGGCCGCGGCGGGGCAGGTTTCCCCGCAGGTATTAAGTGGAAGACCGTTGCGCAAACAACCTCAGATCAAAAATATATCTGCTGCAATGCAGATGAAGGCGACAGTGGAACTTTTGCCGATCGCATGCTGATCGAAGGGGACCCATTTACTCTCATTGAAGGTATGACAATTGCAGGCATAGCAGTCGGTGCTACTGAGGGAATTGTCTACCTGCGCTCAGAATACCCATATGCAATTTCAATTTTACAAAAAGCAATTGAGTTAGCAAGAGAGTTCGGCTGGCTTGGCACAAGTGTTTTAGGAAGTACGCATGCTTTCGATATTCAGATTCGAGTAGGTGCAGGCTCCTATGTATGTGGTGAAGAAACGGCGATGTTAGAAAGTATTGAAGGCAAGCGCGGTATAGTCCGAGCCAAGCCACCCTTGCCTGCAATTGAAGGTCTCTTTGGGCAACCAACAGTAATTAATAATGTTCTTACGTTATCAACGGTACCAATGGTGTTAGCACAAGGCGCAGCTGCGTATAAGGCTCACGGAGTCGGCAGATCACTTGGAACACAGGTTTTTCAACTAGGTGGCAATATCGCGCGAGGCGGCATAGTCGAGAAAGCATTCGGCGTAACTCTTAAAGAGTTACTTGAAACCTATGGTGGTGGGACTTTGAGCAAGAAACCATTGAGAGCGGTCCAAATCGGTGGGCCGTTAGGTGCTTATTTTTCAACCGAACAGTTAGAAACATCTATGGACTATGAATCCCTCATTGCCGCCGGTGGAATGCTCGGGCATGGTGGTGTGGTTGTCTTTGATGATTCCGTTGATTTAGCAGTTCAAGCAAAGTTTGCCATGGAGTTTTGCGCCATCGAATCATGTGGCAAATGCACACCATGTCGAATTGGCTCAACGCGCGGTGCTGAGACTATTGATTTGATTATTCAAGGTGTGCGAGTTGATGAGAATAAAAAGCTGTTGTTGGATCTCTGTGAAGTAATGACCGATGGCTCACTCTGTGCCATGGGCGGATTAACCCCAATGCCAGTGAAAAGTGCGATGGTCAATTTTCCATCCGATTTCTTAGGAGCTGCCAAATGACCATGATATTTGAGCCTGATTTTGGTACACCGGCCAGCGAAAAGAGCCAATTAGTAAGCCTTGAGATCGATGGCAAGGCCATAACCGTCGCCGCAGATACGTCGATTATGCGCGCCGCACTCGTTGCCGGGATAGATATTCCAAAGCTATGCTCAACCGATCGATTGAAAGCTTTTGGTTCTTGCCGTCTATGTGTGATTCAAGTTGATGGACGCAATGGAACCCCATCCTCATGTACTACACCAGTTGCTGAAGGTATGAAGGTCTCAACCCAATCTGAAAAACTTGACCGTATTCGCAAAGGTGTTATGGAGTTGTATTTATCTGATCACCCTGCAGAGTGTGCAACGGGGGATGAGTGCGAAGTTCACGGAGTTGCTAAGAAAATTGGAATCACAACCAGTCGATATGAAAAAGGTGAAACGCACCTAGATTTGAAGAAGGATGAAACTAACCCATACTTCACATTTGATTCTACCGAGTGCATCGTTTGTAATAGATGTGTTCGTGCATGTGATGAAGTACAGGGAACTTTTGCTTTAACTATTGAGAATCGTGGTTTCGAAGCCAGAGTCTCATCATCGGGTACGTCATTTATCGAGAGTGAATGTGTTTCGTGTGGTGCTTGTGTTCAGGCATGTCCTACCGGCGCATTGACTGAAAAAACTCTGCTCACTATCGGTGCACCCACTTCTTCAGTTGTCACTACTTGTGCTTACTGCGGTGTCGGCTGTTCCTTTAAGGCTGAAATGCGTGGCGATCAATTAGTGCGCATGGTGCCCTTTAAAGAGGGTGGAGCTAACGAAGGCCACTCTTGTGTTAAGGGCCGCTTTGCTTATGGTTATGCAACACATAGCGATCGCATTACTAAACCAATGATTCGCAACGCAATTACCGAGCCTTGGAAAGAGGTTTCTTGGGAGGAGGCAATCTCTTTTGCTGCCAAAGGTTTAAAGCAGATTCAAGCTGAGTCTGGCCGGAATGCTATTGGTGGAATCACATCTTCTCGTTGCACGAATGAAGAAGTCTACGTAGTACAAAAAATGGTCCGGGCAGCCTTTGCAAATAACAACGTTGATACATGTGCCCGCGTTTGCCATTCACCTACCGGGTATGGCTTAGGTCAAACTTTCGGTACGTCGGCTGGAACCCAGGACTTTGAATCAGTCGAACACAGTGATGTCATCATGTTAATTGGTGCTAATCCAACATCGGCGCACCCTGTTTTCGCATCCCGCATGAAGCAGGCTATCCGTAAAGGCGCTCAGCTGATTGTCATTGATCCTCGAGTGATTGCCTTAGTGAGAACTCCAGGAGTTGTCGCTGCCCATCACTTGCAGTTATTGCCGGGTACAAATGTTGCTGTGATAAATGCTTTGGCGCACGTAATCGTTACTGAAGGCTTAGTAAAGCGCGATTTTGTTGATGCGCGATGTGAAGAGAAGTCCTTCAAAGATTGGGAAGCATTTATATCATTGCCTGAGAACTCACCTGAAGTATTAGAGGCATCTTCTCGAGTACCAGCCGAAGAGATTCGTAAAGCCGCTCGACTATTTGCTTCGGTGCCTAACGCTTCAATTTATTACGGTCTTGGTGTAACCGAACATAGTCAAGGTTCAACCATGGTTATGGGTATTGCTAATTTGGCTATGGTCACTGGAAACATTGGCCGCAAGGGAGTAGGAGTAAATCCACTACGCGGACAGAACAACGTGCAAGGCTCTTGCGACATGGGTTCATTCCCACATGAATTACCGGGCTACCGACACATCTCTAACCCAGATACTCGCAAGATCTACAACGATATGTGGGGCGTAACCCTAGATGCAGAACCTGGAATGCGAATTCCAAATATGTTTGATGCCGC
>WLHW01000037.1 GCA_009702525.1 Actinomycetota bacterium | reverse complement strand
TGAATCCTTAATTACTCAAGGGTTAGAGCGAACACAAACTGCATTTAACAGTTAAATCTCAACCAGTATTTCGCAGGCCTGCGGCAACGCCATTGATTGTCAAAAGCAGAGCTCTACGCAAAATAGGATCAGCTGAATCTCCAGCCTCTCGTACTCGCTTAAGTAAGTTAATTTGTAGCAAATGGATTGGAGATAAGTAGCCATCACGCACGTGAAGTGTGCGCGCAAGGATGGCTTGATCACCTAGCAATACACTTTTCTTGGTGAGTAGAAGAATCTCAGCAACAGTTAAATCAAATTCAGCTTGAATATCATCCAAGAAGTGATGAAGCTCTTGAGGAACTAGGGCGTTTACATATCTGCGCGCTAGAACTAAATCAGTCTTAGCCAACGTCATTTCTACATTGCTAATAAAGGTATGAAAGAAGTGCCATTCTTTAAGCATCGTTGCCAACACATCGGATTTTCCAGCTTCGCGTGCAGCCTTTAACCCAGTACCAACTCCATACCAACCAGGCACAATCTGACGAGATTGCGTCCAGCCAAATACCCATGGAATCGCGCGCAGTGAATCTAAGCCCGCTTTCGCATCAGGGCGACGTGATGGACGTGAACCTAAAAATAGATTTCCAAGTTGTTCAACAGGAGTCGAGGCATAGAAATATGCTGGTAGATCTTCATGATCAATTAAGTTGCGGTACCGCGCAAATGAACTATCGCTTACTAACTGCATGCACTCGCCCCACATCGCCAAAGCTTCTGGGCTTTGTCGCGGACCACGATTTAAAACTGTCGCTTCTAAACTTGCAGCAAGAGTCAGCTCAACATTTTCTCGCGCAAGAGATGCAAGGGCGTATTTGTCGCTGATGACTTCACCCTGCTCAGTCATTTTAATTTGGCCATCTACACTGCCCCACGGCAAAGCGATCAGTGCTTCATATGTTGGTCCGCCGCCTCGACCTACCGAACCACCACGACCATGAAATAAACGCAGCTTAACGCCGTACTTCATTGCAACATCGCGCAGCGAACGTTGCGCGCGGTGAATCTCCCACTGGCTAGTTGCGATTCCAGCATCTTTATTAGAATCCGAATAACCCAACATAACTTCCTGCACATTTCCCCGCAGAGAAACAACAGTGCGATATGTGGGATTACTTAAGAGTTTTTCCAGAATTTCACCTGCCGAGCGAAGCTCAGCAACCGTCTCAAGCA
Source organism: Actinomycetota bacterium (assembly GCA_009702525.1). Lineage (GTDB taxonomy): Bacteria > Actinomycetota > Actinomycetes > Nanopelagicales > Nanopelagicaceae > Planktophila. The sequence continues at coordinate 10,822 of WLHW01000037.1, read as the reverse complement.
GCGGCGCAAAGCTCACACTCACTGATTTATTAGCCAGATCTACAAGTCCGACGTGAGCACCAAGTACGACGGCAGCAATTAAATCATCGGCACCTTTTGTCATTGAAACTATATACGTCTCAATCGCCTCAGATCCAAAGCGTTCAATTGAATCTGCTATTGCAGCGAAGGTATCAACAGTATTCTTACCGGCCGCATCTAAAGCGCTGATCTCAAACTTGCTTCCACTGTGTAGAAGCGCCGCAAGGATTTCGAACTTTTCATCATGGCTTTTCTCTATGTAGCCGGGTATATCTAATAGTTGATTCAAAACGTGATGGTGAGCATCAGAGTGCTCCCGTATATCCATCGTGGCATGCGTAATTCCAAAGGCTGCCACCGTACGTATTGTGCGCTCTAACAAGCCAGTAGCAATCAATTCGCCTTTGTGTTCAAAGAGAGAGTCCCGCATCAACGTGAGGTCAGCTAATAGCTCAGCCGTATCCTTGTAATCGCGATGCTCCACATGCGGACCGCTAACGGAGTGACGGTTACGTGTCAACGCTAATCGATGCACGATGGCCGTGGCTTTAAGTCGGTAAGGTTCTTCGGCATTTAAACGCAAGAAGCGCGCTTCAAACTCAGGGATGTTGGCAAGATCTTTCTCAACTGATGCAGTGAGCTCGGGAGTTGCACCGACGATGCGAGTAGAAACTGAGAGCAGTTGGCGAAGTGCATCCATGGCAGCAATAGTCACTCTAATTGCGTGAGCAACCTGTAGCACAATCGCATCGGTTGTTACTTCGGCTGTGACATTTGGATTTCCATCGCGATCTCCACCGATCCAACTGCCAAATGACAGTGGACGAGCAGTAACGGGAACATCGATTCCGATACGCTTTAATTCGCGAGCAAAATCATTAAGCACTTCGGGAACCGTTTGACGAAATAAATCATCTAAGTAATACAGGGCGTTCATCGCTTCATCAAGAGGTTCAGGTCTATCCAAGCGAAGCTCATCGGTCTGCCACAATAAATCTATAGTCTCGGCTAAACGATCGCCTTGCGATGGATCGCGTGGATTATCTAGTAAATCGGCAACACGTCCCATTTTGTTGAGCACAGATCTACGAGCAGCTTCGGTTGGGTGCGCAGTAAAAACAGGTCGTACCGACATCTCATTAATCCATACAGAAATCTCATCACGTGTTAATTCATGGCCAGGCGTTTGTGCAGTAAGTGCCGCTTCAATTTTATTCACGGCACGTGTAAGCCACGATCCACCTTCTGCGCGTGAATCTGCAAGCACTCGCGCACGGTGAACTTGTTCGGCCACGTTGGCTAAATGAAAGTACGTACTGAATGCACGAACAAGTTGAACCGAGTCTTCAATTGATAATGATTCTAGAAGTTCAACGCCATCGCCTTCGCGCACAGCTTTACGAACATCTTCAACAAGGGCCAGAAGTTCTGGGCCTTCCTGCCGTACCAAGGTTTGACCCAGCAAATCACCTAAACGGCGAACATCGCTGCGTAGGCCGGCATCATCTGCAGCTACTGCGCCTGGCTGGGTTGTCATTGGCCAATCCTCTCAGTTAGCGGGTACATGACAAAATAAATTAGAGTGAGACCTTGTAAGCCCCCTCCCATTGGGAGTTGGGGCCAATAGACGTTTGGGGGCAGTGCATGCGCGGTTTACTTAATGCATCCAGGCCTTCGGCATCTCACATCGTAGCGCCATCACCGTTATATCCATTTTTGATCGCTGCACGCGCCGACAGTGCACCGATTTTAGTTATTACAAGCTCAAGTAGAAGTGCTGAAGATTTAGTCAACGAGCTCAGTGAGCTACATGGCAATGTTATGGAGTTTCCAGCCTGGGAAACGCTACCTCACGAGCGATTGAGCCCCCGCAGCGATACCGTAGCTAAGCGAATTCAAACCTTGTACACATTACATTCAGCTCACTCGACGCACCCAATTGTGGTGACTCCAGTACGAGGAGCAATTCATCGAATCATTGGTGACTTAGCTAAATCTCCGTTAGTGAAGTTAGAGATCGGGCAAGAGCAATCCCTCGATGAATTAGTAAGACATCTAGGAGCGCTGGCTTATTCTCGAACCGATTTAGTAGAACGTCGTGGAGAGTTTGCAGTGCGCGGAGGAATTGTAGATCTCTTCTTACCACTGAGTGCGCATCCGATTCGGATTGACTTCTTTGGCGATGAGATTGAAGATTTGAGTTATTTCGAAGTTGCTGATCAACGAACTTTTGAACCCGTCATCGGAAGTATTGAAATTTATCCCTGCCGTGAACTTTTATTGACCGATGATATAAAAAAGCGTGCGTTGACATTAAAGGTAGAACTTCCTGCTGCTGCCGAGTTACTAGAAAAAATTAGTGAAGGAATAGTCTTTGAAGGCATGGAGTCACTTATTCCATTATTAATCGATGAAACCGAATCACTTTTATCGCGCATGCCTGCAAACACACAAGTTATTTTCATTGACCAGACACGTATTTCATCACGCGCCGCCGATTTACTGGCTACTAATGAAGAGTTTCTCAACGCATCATGGTCGAACGCAGCCCATGGCGCAGTTGCACCTATTCACGATGGTTCTGGGACTTATATGTCGTGGGTGGAGCTCGAAGGCGAGCTAACGCGTTGCGGATTAGCGAGTAGTTCCCTAAGTCCATTCGGCAGTGACTTAGCAGCCGATACTGAATTTTTAGATTACAGCGCAATTGATCCGATGCGCGGTGATATTGATCGAACAATAGATGCCTTACGTTCCGCTATTGATGCCCACTTTACGGTTGTTTTTGCGACTCACGGCCACGGAATGTTAGAGCGCTATGCCGGCATATTTCGAAATGCAGATTTGCCAGTGCATGTAGTTGAAAAACTTATTGCTAAGCCGACTAAAGGCAGCGTCCATCTGACAACGTCAGTAATCGCGCATGGTTTTGAGAGTACGAGTGATCAAATCTTTTTCATGACTGAACGAGATTTAACTGGCAGTAAGGGAAGCGTTAAAGACGGAGATCGACTACCTTCTAAACGTAAGCAGGCAATTGATCCGTTAGAGCTACGAGCAGGTGACTTTGTAGTTCACGAACAACATGGAATTGGTCGTTATGTAGAGTTGCTGCAACGTACGGTTGCCGATGTCACCCGTGAGTATTTAGTCATTGAGTACGCATCAGCTAAACGAGGACAACCAGGTGATCGAGTCTTTGTACCAACCGATGCGCTAGAACAAGTGAGCAAATACGTTGGAGGTGAGGCCCCAACTGTTCACCGCATAGGTAGTGGTGAGTGGCAAAAAGCCAAGAGCCGTGCACGTAAAGCAGTGCGCCAAATTGCCGGTGAGTTAATCCGTCTCTACGCAGCACGCACAAGTTCACCGGGCTTTGCTTTTTCTCCTGATACTCCGTGGCAACGTGAACTCGAAGACTCATTTTCATACATAGAGACACCGGATCAGTTATCAACGATTGATGATGTGAAGCGAGACATGGAGCGTCCATATCCGATGGATCGAATTATTTGCGGCGATGTTGGCTACGGTAAAACTGAGATAGCGATTCGTGCCGCTTTTAAAGCGGTACAAGATGGCAAGCAAGTTGCGGTCTTGGTTCCGACAACATTGCTAGTTCAGCAACACACTAAAACTTTTGCCGAACGCTATGCGGGCTTTCCGCTAAAAGTAGCTGGACTTTCGCGCTTTAACTCCGCCAAAGAGAGTAAAGAAGCCTTGGATGGTTTGCTCAAAGGCACCGTCGATGTGGTGATTGGTACTCACCGGATTCTCTCTAGCGATGTGGTTTTTAAGGATCTAGGGCTGGTAATTGTCGATGAGGAGCAGCGTTTTGGCGTAGAACAAAAAGAGGCGTTGAAGAAAATGCGCACGACGGTGGATGTTTTAGCCATGTCGGCAACACCGATTCCCCGCACGTTAGAGATGGCCGTTACAGGTATCCGTGAGATGTCCACGATTACAACACCACCTGAAGAGCGACATCCGATCTTGACCTACGTAGGCCCGGCTGAAGAAGGACAGATAACTGCGGCAATTCACCGTGAACTTTTGCGCGATGGTCAGATTTTCTACTTACATAATCGGGTTGAAACTATCGATCAAGCGGCATCACGGATTCAAGAGTTAGTACCTGAGGCAAGAATTCGAGTTGCACACGGACAGATGAGTGAAGGCGCACTCGAGGATGTAATTTTGGGTTTTTGGAATCGTGACTTTGATGTCTTAGTGAGTACAACGATTGTTGAAAGTGGTTTAGATATTCAAAATGCAAATACACTCATCGTTGAACGTGCAGATCGTTTTGGTTTATCTCAACTACATCAACTTCGCGGTCGAGTCGGACGCGGCCGTGAACGCGCGTATGCATATTTTCTCTATCCATCAGATCAACCACTATCTGAAATTGCACATGAGCGCTTAACCACAATTGCAGCTAATACTGATTTAGGTTCGGGTATGCGAGTTGCACTAAAGGATTTAGAGATTCGTGGAGCGGGGAATTTATTGGGTGGCGAACAATCTGGCCACATCGCCGATGTCGGCTTTGATTTATATATGCGCATGGTTGGTGAGGCTGTTAACGATTACAAAGCAGGCATTATCGAAACTCAAGAAAAAATTAGTGATTGCAAAGTTGAGTTACCAATTAATGCTCATTTATCTACCGAGTATGTGCCGGGTGAACGTTTGCGTTTAGATCTATACCGGCGTTTAGCCGATGTGAAGAATCCCGCCGATGTCGAGTCGATTGCTGCAGAACTTCTTGATCGCTTTGGTGAACTTCCAGAAGAGGCACAGGCGTTGTTAGGCGTTGCATCTCTGCGCGCGCTGGCAAAGGCGGCCGCTTTAACTGAGGTCGTGATTCAAGGTAAGTTCCTGCGATTAGCCCCCTTAACCTTGCCCGAGTCCAAGCAGATGCGTCTGTCACGTCTGTATCCAGGTTCGCTCTATAAATCGGCCACTCGCACGGTATTAGTGGCTTTAAAGGCGGGCAATGCCTGGAATCCGTCCGAGAGTGCGCCATTAATAGTGGATACTTCTCTTCTGGCCTGGGTCGTAGAGGCAGTCAACCAACTGAGCGAAGCACCGAAAGTGAGTTCATAGTGAAGAAGATTCTGGCCATAGCCGCTGTAGCAAGTGCCCTTTTAATCTCTGGCTGTTCCCAAGTAGGAGCCGCAGCAACCGTAGGAGATGTAAAGATTACGCAAGCCAAGGTTCAAGCTAGCGTTGATTCAATTCTGGCTGCACGAGTTGGAGTTGATACATCTCAGATGCAACTTGAGACCGGCGAAGCACTTACTCGTGGTCAACTTCGCTTCTTTCTACTAACTGCATTGCTTCAAGCAACTGCCAAAGATTTAAAGATTACTGTTACTAAAGCCGAGATTGATACCCGTCGCGCCAGCATCACCGACCAAGTTGGTGGAGCCACTGCTCTTCCTAACGCTCTGGTAGGAGCAGGAATCGCGGCTGAGAATTTAGATATTTATATTGAGGCGATTTCATTGTCAGACAAAATTAGTAAAGCCCTTACCGCAGGTGGAATTGCAGAAGCCGATATCGGTGCTGCAGTTCAAAAACTTGTTGTAGATAAGGCCACTAAACTTGGTGTCACTGTTAATCCACGTTATGGCAAGTGGGATGCAACTGTTGCAGATATTATTGCAACTGATCCTGCAAGCTCTGCAGTTACACCTGCCACTAAGTAGTTCACTTCTATGCAGGGTTCACAACTTCAGCGCTTAGTTGAAGTCATGGACCGGCTTCGTTCTCCTGGTGGTTGTCCATGGGATGCCGAACAAACGCATGAGTCACTTCTTAAATACTTACTGGAAGAGTCATACGAATTTGTTGATGCCGTTCAAAGCGGCAACCGAACAGATATGCGCGAAGAACTTGGGGATGTATTGCTGCAGGTTTATTTCCATGCCCGCATTGCTCAAGATGACGCCGTGGATCCATTCACGATCGAAGATGTTGCCAAAACTATCGCCGACAAATTAATTCGCCGCCACCCGCATGTATTTGAGGGTTTAGAAGTTGATAGCGCCGAGGATGTTCTAAAAAATTGGGAAGCAATCAAGCGCGCTGAAAAAGGGCGTACGTCGGCCCTCGATGGCATTGCAATGTCACAGCCTGCGCTGCCTTTACTTGAAAAGCTTTTATATCGCGCGCAAACCCACAATGTTGAGCTGGAAATTCCCCACAGCATGGATGGAGTTGCCGATGAGAGCGCCGTGGGGCAGGCACTTCTTGCCGTCATTGCTTGGGCGCACACCAATGGAATCGATGCCGAAGCTGCACTGCGTAAACAGGCGATGCTCGTGAGCGAACAGATCGCTGGCATCGAGGCACGGTAGGATTGGGTCATCAAAGTTTGTGTGATTTCAGCGTTGAGGTCTCACCCGGCACAAAGATTTAAGTGACGAAGGAGAAACGCTATGGCAATAATCGAAGCTCTCGGAGCCCGTGAGATTCTCGACTCCCGTGGAAATCCAACGGTTGAAGTTGAGATTGCGTTAGAAGATGGCACTCAAGCACGTGCTGCAGTTCCAAGTGGTGCATCTACTGGCGCATTTGAAGCTGCCGAACTTCGCGATGGCGGAAGTCGTTACTTAGGCAAAGGTGTTCAAAAAGCAATTGCATTTGTAAATAACGAAATCGCTCCAGAGATTATCGGTCTTGATGCACAAGATCAGCGCATCATTGATGCTGCAATGATCGAACTCGATGGAACTAAAAACAAATCACGCATGGGTGCCAATGCAATTCTTGGTGCATCACTTGCTGTTGCTAAAGCCTCAGCTGAATCAGCTGACCTTTCACTCTTCCGCTACTTAGGTGGACCTAACGCGCACCTGTTGCCGGTTCCGATGATGAATATTCTCAACGGTGGCGCACACGCCGATACCAACGTAGACATTCAAGAGTTTATGATTGCGCCAATCGGCGCACCAACTTTTCGTGAATCACTGCGCTGGGGCGCCGAGATTTATCACGCGCTGAAAGCTGTTCTTAAAAAGCGCGGTCTTGCAACATCCGTAGGCGATGAAGGTGGCTTTGCACCTAACCTTGATAGCAACCGCGCAGCCCTCGATCTGATTCTGGAAGCTATTGCAGCGGCAGGATTTAAGCCCGGCACCGATATCGCACTTGCCATGGATGTTGCCGCTACTGAGTTCCATAAGGATGGAAAGTACAAGTTTGAAGGCGCACTCAAGACATCTGATGAAATGATTGCGTATTACACATCTCTAGTTGATGCATATCCAATCGTCTCGATTGAAGATCCTTTAAATGAAGAGGACTGGGCTGGCTGGACAGCAATGACAACTGCCCTTGGTTCACGAATTCAAATAGTTGGCGATGACTTATTTGTTACTAATCCAGAGCGACTTGCAAAGGGAATCGCTGGACATACTGCCAACGCACTGTTAGTTAAGGTCAACCAAATTGGAACATTAACTGAAACTATCGATGCAGTTGAAATGGCACATCACGCTGGTTATCGCACAATGATGAGTCATCGTTCAGGTGAAACTGAAGATACAACTATCGCTGATTTAGCTGTTGCCCTTAACTGCGGACAGATTAAAACTGGTGCACCTGCACGAACAGAGCGCGTTGCTAAGTACAACCAACTACTACGAATCGAAGAAGAGCTAGCCGAGGGTGCCCGCTATGCAGGCCGCGCAGCTTTTCCACGTTTTAAGGCGTAAGTAGGAAGAGCCATGGCACGTCGACGACAACTAAGTTTTATGCGTCGGCGTTCTTCTAACCGTACTTTGGCGTTATTTGCAGTTGTATTTTTTTTAACGCTGACGTTAGCTCCACCCATAAAGCATTACTTCACTCAGCGTGCACAAATTAGTGCCTTGCATGCGCAACTTAATTCAGACAATAAAGCGTTAGAGGCCGCGCGAAAAGAGCTTCTTTTGTGGCAAGACCCCGAATACGTAAAATCTCAGGCGCGCGAACGTCTGCACTTTGTTTTACCTGGCGAGCGTCAATACATCGTGACTGAGGGCAATGCAACTGCGACAACAACTAATACTAAAGTTGCAAACTCTTTGACCGATGGCCAACCGTGGTACACGCGTTTGATCGCATCGATTAGTGAAGCTGGTTAAAGTTGAGAGAAGTAAGTCAATCGGATTTAGATTGCATCGAAACACAGTTGGGTCGCACGCCTCGGGATGTTCATGCAATTGCATATCGCTGCCCGTGCGGTAAACCTGCAGTTGTTGAGACCCCTCCACGTTTAGCCGATGGCACACCGTTTCCAACTTTTTATTATGCAACCTGTCCGCGGTTAACTGCAGTGATTTCTACCTTAGAAACCACGGGTTTAATGGGGGAAATGAACGAGCGTTTAACAAGTGATGCAGAACTTGCTGGGGCATATCACGCAGCCCACGATGATTACATTGCCGCACGTTCAGCACTTGGAATCGATGTTCCAGAAGTAGATGATGTCTCTGCTGGTGGAATGCCTACCCGCGTTAAATGTCTGCACTCTCTTGTAGCGCACTCATTATCGGCCGGTCCTGATGTGAATCCATTGGGCGATGAAGCTCTTGCTGCACTTCCACAATGGTGGCAGGGCAACCCATGCGAGTAGCGGCCATTGATTGCGGCACAAACTCTATCCGCCTGTTAATCGCTGATATTGAAGGAGATAGTTTCCACGAAGTAATTCGTACAATGGAGATTGTTCGCCTTGGCCAAGGCGTAGATGAGACAGGTCAGTTTCACCCTGATGCGATTGCGCGCACGCTAGCTGCTGTTGATATTTTCGCGGCAGAGATTGCTAAACGCGGAGTCCAAAAGATTCGTTTTTGTGCAACAAGTGCTACTCGCGATGCTACTAATCGCCATTTATTTGTTGATGGTGTGCGCGAGCGTCTTGGTATTGAACCAGAAGTAATAAGTGGAGATGAAGAAGCAGCATTGTCATTTGCCGGAGCGATTCAAGATCTATCACCAAAGGATGGGCCATTTTTAGTCGTTGATATCGGCGGGGGATCTACCGAGTTTGTTTTTGGAACCACACATGTTGAACATGCAAAGAGCGTCAACATAGGTTGCGTTCGTATGACGGAGCGCCATTTCACTGTTGACCCAGCACCACACCACGAAATTGATTTAGCGCGAGTTGATATTCAAGAAGCAATCGCTAAAGCCGCAGCAATAGTTCCGATCACAAGCGCTAAAACACTTATTGCCGTTGCCGGTACAGCAACTACTGTTGCTGCAGCCGCATTAGATTTGGGTGAATACGATCGTTATGCAATCCACTTAGCTCGAGTTAGCGCAGAAAAAACACATGAAGTTGCACAAATGTTTCTTACTTCAACGCGTGAAGCCCGACTAGCTCTTGGCTACATGCACCCTGGTCGCGTTGATGTGATTCCAGCTGGGTCCTTAGTTCTCTCAGAAATCATGAAGGCAACGGGGGCCACCCAGTTCATAGCCTCCGAGTCAGATATTTTGGATGGAATCGCACGCTCGCTATCGAGTTAATTCTGCAGAAGTAATTGCGTACACGACAAAACTGGAAGCGAACCTCCCGAAAAAACTTTAAAGATGCTAAATACTTCTGGCATGAGAAAACTACCTAGCCTGCTAATTTGCCTCGCCATCATCATGATGGGTGCAATCGCACCTGCTAAGGCCGATGCCCCTGTCCTGACTGATCTGAACATGCCAGTCATCGCTTCAATGACAGGTAAGTTCGTAAGCAGTGCGACGAGCACTACTCCGTATCTAGAAGTAACGATGGGTATTCAAGAAAAGGTGAATTCACTCAGCACGATGATTTTGAAAATTCGACCAACATCATGGATTGCTAATGCTCCAACGTATCTTCAGAAGTCGACTGAAGTTGCATGTAATGGACAGTTCGATGTTCCCAGTTCATTTACTCAAGTTTCTCGCGTTGCAAATGCTGGTGGTTTCTTAGAAACAATCACATTAAAGTTACAAAAGTCCGATGTGAAAGTTGGAAGTATTTGTTTAGGAACATATGGAATCTATGCAGTGAGTTTGACGGACTCGGCTAACCATAAGATAAATGCATACTGGGGAACGTTAAGCGGCATTCCAGGAAAGTTCGGCTGGTCAAGTACGGTTCACGCCGATTCAACAATTCCTGAAGCCAGCATCACACCGGTTTGCCAGAAAGCATTTGGAACTGCGCGCGCATACTGGATGGACTGCGTTACAGCTTTCGATTACAAATCAATTATTGCAACCTACGATAAGGCTGCAGTAGATAAGGCAGCCGCAGATAAAGCCGCAGCCGATAAATTAATTGCCGATGCTGCTGCCGCTAAAGCTGCCGCCGCAAAGGCCGCAGCAGATGCAAAAGTTAAGGCAGATGCCGCCGCTAAAGCCGCAGCCGATAAGGCAGCAGCGGATGCAGTTGCCGCCGCTGCAAAAGCTAAGACAGACTTAGCAGATACCACCGCGGCATTAGCTAAAGCCAATCTTGACAATAAAACGCTACAAACACAGTTCGATGCGCTTACTCTTGCTATGGACTCAATGAAGACTCAAGTTGCTTCGTTAACTGCGCAAGTTACAACAATTCAAAAATTGCTAGCAGCTGCTAATACGCAGATCGCCAAGATTTGTAATGTTAAGCCAAAACCTAAGGGTTGCTAGGGTTTTTACACGTAATAAGCAGTACTAAAGCCCTAGTACACTCATGCCTTCACGTGGCCCCGATAGCCCAATGGCAGAGGCAGAGGACTTAAAATCCTCCCAGTGTGGGTTCGACCCCCACTCGGGGCAC